>JAYTPR010000036.1:0-6375 GCA_043747095.1 Candidatus Peribacterales bacterium | reverse complement strand
CTGGATTATCAGGGGGTCGCGTTTAAGCCGGGCGCGTATCGAAGAGCTGCACAGACGATAGAAGACTTGCCGCACGATCTAGCGACTCTTAAAGAAAAGAAGGCGCTCATGGATCTGCCTGGCATCGGTGACGCCATCGCAGAGAAAATTTTGGAATACCGAGCAACCGGACACATCTCATTTTTAGATAAGCTTATGGCGGACACCCAGATGGGCGCTGCAGGACTCATGAATATCGATGACCTTGGTCCCAAGCGCGTTCGTGACATCGAGCAGCTCTTGAATATTCGTACCGTTCCCGAGCTCATCGAAGCTGCGAAAGCTGGAAAGCTTCGCGCACTACCGCGTATGTCTGAAAAGATGGAGAAGAAAATCCTCGAAGGCGCACTTCGGTCGCAAGACCGTGTGAAACGTTTTTCACTCGCCGAGATTGATGGTGACGTGAAGAAGCTCTTAGAGACCTTGAAGAAGCTCAAGGGAGTCGTCAAAGCAGAATCAGCGGGATCGTACAGGCGGCGCAAAGAAACAGTGGGTGATGTGGATGTCCTGCTCGCCATGAAGAAGCCGACTGATGAACTCGCAGCGGATATAGCAAAAGCCATCGGAAAACTTTCATTTGTCGAACGCGTCGTCGCTGCCGGTAAAACTCGCATCGCGTTTGATCTGAATTCTAAGCTCAGGGTGGATATCCGCATTGTGGACGTGAAGCAGTGGGGAAGTGCGCTTCTCTATTTTACGGGTAGCAAAGAACACAACATCTCACTTCGGAAGCTCGCCATCGTAAAGGGCATGAAACTGAATGAATACGCACTCACAAAAGATGACAAGATTCTGGCATCCAAAGAAGAGGCCGATATGTATAAGGCTCTGGGGCTTTCTTTTATTGAGCCGCAAAAGCGTACCGGAGAATTGCCAGTTTAAGCCTTCGGCTTATCGTTGATCCCCACCACCTGAATTGTGTTGTACGCCAAGACGATCTTATTTTTTGCTGTGAATTTCTCCAGAACAGCTTTCGTCATGGCAGTGACGACAATGCGACGCTGTCCGATCGGTACGGTAAATTTGAGTGTGAACACAATGCCGCTTGCGCCAATATCCGTGTGAACCTCTGGCTCACTGACTTCCCAGACCGTGTAAAACAGTGCAGTGCGACGTCTCTGCTGTTTACGTGCCTGTTCTACGAATGCGCCTGCTTCCTTGATGAGCATCTCCACCAAAAGTTCTTCAGCTTTTTTCCAATCACTGTCGTACGTGACGGTGACTTGCATCTCCACTCCCATGAAATCCGACGTCGTATTGTAGTTCAGCACTGATTCCCTGAGCACCATCGAGTTTGGCATGTTGAGTGTTTTACCCGTGCGTTCGTGTGCATGCAGCAGGCCGTCGACACTGACTTCCAACATGGTGGTCCGAAGCGGTCCGATGTCGATGACGTCGCCGGTAAATTTGCCAACGCTGACGCGATCACCGAGTGTGTAGAGTCTGCGCTGCAAGACGATGATCCAACCAACGACGTCTTTCACGATGTCTTGAAGAGCGACGGCAATACCAGCACCGATAATGGCGAGTGATGCGAGAACGCTCGGATGATCTGAGACGAGCTTACTGAGAAGCCACATCGTCGTGATCGTGTAAATGCTAGCGGTGACGATTTTCGCGATAAGGTAGCGACGGTTCTTTTCTTGAATCCTGCGTACAAGACGCTTGCGAATCAGTCTGTCACCGATGATGGCACCGAGAATGACGGCGCCGTACGTGAGGAATCCAAAGAAATAGGAGAACTGTTCGTACCACTGTGTACGATTCAGTTTTGAGAGGCGGTCATTCTGAAGGGCGAGTCCGGCTTCCAGCGCGTTCACGCGTTCTTCCAAAATAGCTTTCTTTGCCATCAGCTGTCCGTGCGATGTCGTGAGGCGCAGTGAATCTGTGGAGCCCGTACCGCTCTGAGGTGAGTAATACGTGCGCTCTTCTTCCACAAGAAGATCAATGTCGACTTTGAGTCCGCGCAATTGTTCCTCCATGGAGGTGACAAGGGTTCGCTGTCTATCCACCGCCTTTGGTAGGGCGGCGGTATCCACAAGCTGATCATCAGTTCCTGCGGGGGACACAATCGCTTTCACTTCTTCATCTGCTTGTTTACGAATCCGAAGGCGCTCATCGGCGATGCGCTTTTGCAAGTACGCATCTGAACTGTTTTTCTTCAGATACGCTTGGTAGAGGGTTGTGAGCTGCCGTTCATCATACGAGAGACTTTGCTGCGCAGAAGCCACTACCGGCAAAAGCGCCAGAGACAGGAAAAGGCCGGCAAGAAATCTGCGTGTCATCGTACGAAGTATACAGCACGAGATTCTCGAGGCATCAAAAAAAAGAGGGAGAAGTTATCTCCCTCTTTCTCTGTACTATTCGATAATTAGCCGAGGATTCCTGTGCCGTAGAGACCGGCGGTGAGCACAGCCACGATGGACATGAGTTTCACAAGAATGTTGAGAGACGGGCCGGACGTATCCTTGAATGGATCGCCAACGGTATCACCGACAACGGCTGCCTTGTGCGGATCAGAACCTTTGCCGCCGAGGTTGCCTTTCTCAATGTACTTCTTCGCGTTGTCCCACGCTCCTCCGGAGTTTGCCATGGATGTACCAAGCATCATGGCGGAGACAAGCGTACCTGCGAGGAGTCCTCCGAGAGCTTCCTTACCAAGCAGCAAACCGACGACGACCGGTGAGACCATGGCAAGCAGACCAGGCAAAATCATTTCGCGAATAGCTGCAGCGGTAGCGATGGCCACACATGTGGTGGTGTCGCCTTCGGCAGTGCCTTCCATAAGGCCTTTGATTTCACGGAACTGTCTGCGTACTTCTTCGATGATTGCCATAGCAGCGCGACCAACGGCGCGCATCGTCATGGAGCTGAAGACAAAAGGAATCATGCCTCCGAGAAGGAGACCAATGAGTGTTGTTGGATTCGTCACGTCGATACCTGAAAGACCTGTCTCCTCCTTATATGCACCGAAGAGAGCGAGACACATAAAACCTGCAACTCCGATAGCGAAACCTTTTCCGATCGCAGCTGTCGTGTTTCCGGCTGCATCGAGCGCGTCTGTCTTTTCACGAACTTCCTTCGGAAGCTTGCTCATCTCCGCAATGCCTCCGGCGTTATCTGCAACTGGACCGAACGCGTCGATGGCGAGAGTCATGGCAAGAGTCGAGAGCATGCCCACAGCACCGATACCGATACCGTACATACCGGCCTGCGCGTAGGCGATGCCGATGGCGATGACGATGACGATGGTTGGGAGAGCGGTAGAGAGGTAACCGAGTGCAAGACCCTCGATGAGCGTTGTTGCTGCACCTGTCTTAGCCGAGTTTGCGAGTGAACGAACTGGGCCGTAGGTGTGTGACGTGTAGTACTCCGTGATGAGACCAACCGCGACTCCCGCAACGAGTCCTGCTGTGGATGCCCAGAAGACTCCCATAGCAACTTCTGCTGGGAGGAAAGCCTTTGCGAGCCACCACGTTCCAGCTACCGCAAGAACGGAAGCAACGAGCATACCGTTTTTCAGCGCAGCCTGAACGCCTGCTTCGGTCTTGGTGCGGACAACCGCCATGGCCAAAATGGAGCTCACGATTCCGATGACGGAAACGAGGAGCGGGAAGAGGAGAGCCTGATCCGTACCCCATGTGACATGGAGACCGACAAGCATGGTTGCAAGAATTGCACCGATGTAACTTTCAAAAAGGTCGGCTCCCATACCAGCGACGTCGCCGACGTTGTCACCCACGTTATCTGCGATGACGGCTGGGTTTCGTGGATCATCTTCTGGAATACCTGCTTCTACTTTTCCAACGAGGTCTGCACCGACGTCAGCAGCCTTGGTATAAATTCCTCCACCGACACGAGCGAAGAGTGCAACGCAGGAAGCACCGAAGCTGAAGCCTGTGAGTGACTGGAGAGCGGACGCCGTATCAACCTTCGTAAGAAGGAAGAGGAGTGTTCCGACGAAGCCGATAAGACCGAGTCCGACGACGGAGAGACCCATGGTGGAACCGCTGAGGAATGACACACGAAGCGCTTTGACAACGCTCGTACGTGCAGCTTCTGCTGTGCGAGTGTTCGCCATTGTGGCGGTGCGCATACCGATGAATCCAGCGAGAGCGGAGGCAAAGGCACCGACGACGAAGCTCAAGGCAGTATATGGAGCGCCCCAGTCTGCACCGACGTTTGCCCAACCTGTATCAAGGAAGATATAGATGAGGACGGCTGTGATAAGTATGAAAGGAACGATGACCTGATACTCCTTTGTCAGGAAGGCCATAGCGCCAGCGCGAATCTTTGCGCCGAGTGCCTGCATCACGTCGTTACCCGGGTTCTGAGCACCGATGATGGCGCGGCAGACCATGGCGGCAATGACCGCGAAGACGCCGGAACCGAAGGTGATCCAGAGGAGGGAGGACACGGATGAGTGAGCGAAAATGCCAGTCATACGAGAAAGGGGAGAAGAAGCAAAAATCACGGCACATCATGGATTCTGCTCATGGCTTCGGCAAGCGCGCCGCAGGCTCAGGACTTGCATTATTTTATTTTTGTATTATTACATTTATCTGTCTGCAACCACTCTGCAACCGCACAAAACTGTAAACTTTGATTGCTTTCACCATATATTCCCCTCGCTATAGTGAAGACGTATGTCTTCTTCTCTGAAACTCCGTTCACTCCTAAAACACAGCGAAGAAGAATCACACAAAATACCCCCGAGGCTGCCGACACAGGTCGAGATATGGGTTGTGACCATCGCGTGTCTCTGGTTTTTTAGCGGACTGTTTCTTGATGGATGGGCGCATAACCACCGACCGGAGCTTGAGTCGTTCTTCACTCCGTGGCATGCAGTGTTTTATTCTGGATACTTTGTTACCGCTTTTTCCCTCCTTCTTATAGTGTGGTTTGGGAAACGAAAGAGGGGAGGCTCGTTTATGGCTAACATTCCGGAAGGATTCGGTGCTGCACTCGTGGGTTCTACACTCTTTATCGTTGGAGGCATTGGAGACCTCTTGTGGCACGAAATATTTGGAGTCGAAGCGGACATAGAGGCACTCCTTAGTCCTACTCATCTTGTTCTGGCTGTTTCCATGACGCTGATGGTCAGTACTGCGCTGCGTACCTGGTTCCGTACTACACCCCCGATTGGTGTTCCGAAGCTCTTCAACCAGCTTCCAATGCTGATGTCCGGAGTCTTTACCGTGTCACTTGTGTGGTTCATGACACAGTTCTCGCACTTCATTACTCCTCGAGCGTCCGGACTTCGCCCTGAAACAATCGTCGCTGACATGTCGCAGAACATTGCGATTACCGGTTACTTGCTTCATATCATAGTTATTCTCGCATTTATTTTATTCATTGCCCGTCGTGCGCGGATCGCAGCGGGAGGATTCACTTTTATTTTTGCAGGTTCCATGCTTTCCATGGCGCTCATGCGTGACGGACTTGATTTCGTACCCGCTGGTATCGTCGCAGGTTTTGTTGCAGACATCCTTTCACGCAAACTTCATCCATTCGAACTTCATCGAAAAGAAGTGCGCGCATTTGGGTTCATCGTTCCCGCAACATTTTTTACAGCGTACTTTCTGACGATTTCACTCACAGAAGGAATGTGGTGGAGCGTTCATCTGTGGACCGGTTCCATTGTCATGGCCGGACTTGCAGGTCTTCTGATGACATTCCTCGTGCTACCTCTGCGAGAGTGGGACGAACGATGATGACGTCGGATGACGGTTGGAGGTGAGGTGTGTTTGTATGCATCATTATTTCCCGCAGCCGGGACGCCGCGTCCCGGACTACGGTCTATGAAGGATGGGTTAATGCGTATGAGGCACGGCTTCCTGACGCCAAAAACGATCCACACGACCCGGGAAGATGTAGTAGGGGACGATGAGCAGGTACACAAGCAAACTGCCGGTCATACTGACGAACGAAAGAAGAATGGCGATGAGTGCTGCGATCGGTGCCGCAAGAATTCTTTTGTTCACTTTTTTCACAAATGCGTCATCAATCGTATGCACCGTAAGTCGATGATGATGTGTCGCGTAACGCCAACTTCCATACGATACAAGTCCGATCGCAATTAAATTTAGTCCGTACAGGATGGATGCGATTTGATCTGAAGGATAGTGTCCGAGCAGTGCGCTAGAAAATGGAAGTACAGATACGAGCATGAGAAACAACACGTGAATCCAGGAGAACGCACGGTCTGATCTTTCAATAAAATGAAATTGAATTTGTTGGCCGACCCAATAAATACCGAGGTTCACAAACGTAACGACGTACTAGATGACAATGGGAAGCAGTGCCAATAATTCCGCATACAGATGCTTAGAATCG
>JAYTPR010000035.1:0-4462 GCA_043747095.1 Candidatus Peribacterales bacterium | reverse complement strand
TCAGAACCCATCATGGTACGGGATGACTCAGCACTGAGGCCGGTGGTATCCACGCCGCATGCTGCAAAGAGGAGGGCGGATGAAATGAGAACAGGGGCTAGAAGCTTCTGCATGTGGTTTAGGAAGGGATATAAGGCGATCCTAGCATAAAAAGGTTCCATGAACATTAAGGAGTTGTATGACGCCTCTGGGCTAGTACAGAGAGTGGTATACTCACTGCCCGATGACGCTCTATCTCACATACCGGCCACAAAACTTTGCCGACGTGGTGGGGCAAGACCATGTGGTCACGACTCTCGAGCAAGCCGTAGGACAGGGCAGAATTTCCCATGCATACCTGCTGTGCGGCAGTCGTGGAACCGGTAAAACGTCTGTTGCACGCATCATGGCGAAGACAATTCTTCTGCGAGGCATCGAGGATGAGACGATCAAAAAACATATGATTCACGAGATCGAGAATGGCTCACTCGTTGACTTGGTCGAGATCGACGCAGCAAGCAACCGACGCATTGATGACGTCCGAGATTTGATCGAGAAAATCAACTTCTCGCCCGTCGTATCGAAATCAAAGGTGTACATCATCGACGAGGTGCACATGCTTACAAAAGAAGCGTTCAATGCACTACTGAAAACATTGGAAGAGCCACCTGAGTACGCATACTTCATCCTTGCTACGACCGAACTTCACAAGGTTCCGGACACTATTCAATCGCGTTGCCAGCGCTTCCTGTTTAAGAAGGTGAAAGACGAAGACATCATCCGCCGACTGCAATACATCGCGGATCAAGAAAAGATCAAAATCGAACGAGAGGCACTCAGAGCCATTGCACGCCACGCATCTGGTAGCTTCCGCGACGGCATTTCACTGATGGATCAGCTTCGATCACTGGAAAAAATCACGCTCAATGATGTCACAGAGAGAATTGGTAAAACATCTGCTGTTTTTATCGAAGATATTGCGTTGGCTCTCGCAGAAAAAAACATTCAAGCGATTACAGGGCTTATTCAGCAAATGGAAGATGCCAACGTTCCACTGGATTCAGTCGCAGGCGATCTACTAACGCTCGTACGCAGCCAAATGCACGAGGCGATCGAAAAGAAGCAGTCCCCTGCTCCTTTCATCGCGATGTCAGACGTACTACTCATGACTCTGAAAGACATGCGAACATCCCCAATGCCGGGCTTAGTGCTTGAATCAGCGCTTGTGTCACTCTGCATGGATACGGTCTCGCTCGCAAAAAACCCTGAGCGCCCGATGGTGGCACCACCCGTACTGCGTGTCCCTGAATCCCCTGCTCCAAAAGCTACACCGACCGTAGCAAAGACTGAGGAATTGTCGGTCAAATCTGCAGCTATCGAAGCAGAAGAGTTCAATCTGCAAAACGTCCTCAAGCATTGGGATGCTATCGGCAAAGCTGTCACACCACCGTCAGTACGCATGAGCCTAAAAGATGCCGCTGTCGCTGCGGCTGAAGGGACGACGCTTCGTCTCGCATTCGCATCAGCTTTTCACCGAGATAAAATCGCTGATACAAAAGCTAGTCGTAGCGTCGAAGAAGCTCTTCTCTCAGTCTTCAAAAAACCGATTCGCATTCAATGCACACTCGAAAAAACAGCCACTGCTACCACCGGACCAGCAACTGACTTGGTGGAAGCGGCAGCCGAAGTGTTTGGAGGCTTTTAAATTCATGAGAGGAAACCTACGGTTTCCTCTCATGGACTCTCCTTCCTCTTAGCGGAGCGGCTCCAGCGCGGGAACCCGCGAGACCCGCGCTACGCCGCGCTTTTTGTGAGCCTTGCTTACCAAAATAATGAGATGAGCCACATCCAAAGGGCAGGCGCGCGCAGCAGTGGGGGTCTGCGGTCTGGCGCCGAGCGATAGCGCGAGGCGCCGTGGGTGTCTGCGCGTACGCGTTTTTTTGGTACTTTTTTGTCGCTTGGACAAAAAAGGACAATACTATGCTTCATGGAAGCAAAAGCTGAGCTCCGACGCGCAATCAAAGAACGTCTTTCGCGTATGACGGAGAACGATCGCAGAGTTGAAAGTCAGATCATCGTACGAGAACTAAAAAAAAGAATGCCCACTGCTCCTGCTGTCATTGCGGCATATTTTCCCTACATGGATGAACCAGATATCAAACCGCTTCTAACAGAGCTACTGGAGCAAAAAAACGTTATCTGTATGGGAAAAGTCGAGGGTAACCACATGGTCATGCACCGCATCCAATCACTCAACGATATCGGCCGCAATCCGATAACGAATATCGTAGAACCAATGACAAACGATCCGATGAATGAGTCGACAATATCGTTTGCGATCGTTCCTGGGCGCGCTTTCACACGCGAGGGTCTACGCATGGGGCGTGGAAACGGCGGTTTCGACCGTTGGATCGATGAACAAATAAAGAGAAATCCTGAGATGAAGACCGTTGGCGTGTGTTTTGACTGTCAGCTACTGCAGGAACTGCCGATGGAACCACATGATCGGCCAGTAGACACTGTACTGACGGCAACTGTACATGCAGAACGAAGTCGTCTAAAAAATTGATCCATGAACACTGTCGAGGGCCGATAAATTTGCTATGCTCAAGCCATGCCCTCTTACAACAACCTCCAACAGTTTGATCCGGAAGTCCATAAGGCTCTTTTTGGCGAAATGAAGCGACAAGCCGACGGCGTCGAATTGATCGCTTCCGAAAACTATGTTTCCCCCGCTGTTCTTGAAGCGATGGGATCTGTCTTCAATAACAAGTATTCAGAAGGTTACCCAGGCAGACGCTACTACGGCGGACAGGAATACACCGATATCGTAGAAAATTTGGCGATTGAGAGAGCAAAAAAACTCTTCGACTGCGGACATGCCAACGTGCAGCCACATGCAGGCGCTCCGGCGAACGTGGCGATGTACTTTGCGCTGCTGGAGCCCGGTGACACGGTCATGGGCATGGATCTTTCGCATGGCGGACACCTCACGCACGGCCATCCTGTCACATACCTCACGAAAATTTTTAAATTCGTGCGCTACAAAATGAAAGATGTCGAGACTGGAGAGATCGACTACGACGAAATGCTGGAAGTCGCCAAGAAAGAGAGGCCAAAAATCATTCTCGCAGGTTTCTCTGCATATCCACGTGAACTCAACTACGCGAAGATGAAAGCTATCGCAGATGAAGTTGGTGCCATTACGGTTGCGGACATGGCTCACATTGCAGGACTTATCGCTGGAAAGGCTCTCAGAAACCCATTTCACGATGGTTTCGACGTGATGACGACAACGACTCATAAAACGCTTCGTGGACCACGCGGCGGCATGATCATGTGCAAAGACCCCGAGCTTGGAAAGAAGATGGATAAGTCCGTGTTCCCCGGTTTCCAAGGCGGGCCAATCATGCAGATGGTCGCAGCGAAAGCTGTCGCATTCGGCGAAGCGCTGAAGCCAGAATTTGAGGTCTATGCGAAGCAGGTCGTACAAAACAGCAAGCACCTGGCTGACTACCTCATGAAGAAAAATATAAAACTCGTGACCAACGGTACGGATAACCACCTCATGCTCATCGACTGTGTCACATCGTTCGGCATTGGAGGCGGCGACGTGGAAACGGTACTCGATAAAGTTGGCATCACGCTCAATAAAAACATGATCGCAAACGACACGAGGAAACCAATGGATCCATCCGGTGTTCGTCTTGGCACACCTGCCATCACAACTCGCGGTATGAAGGAGAGAGATATGGAAATACTCGCAGATTTCATGCTGAAAGCTGTTGAGAAGCGCGCCGATGAATCCGCGATTGTCGCTCTTCAGAAAGACGTCATGGCATTCTGCAGGAAATTCCCTGTTCCTGGCATTTCGTCATGAAACGAATCGTCCGAAGCATGGGTTTTGCGCTCAGCGGACTCCATCATGCAGTCCGAGTAGAACGGAACATCAAGCAGTTTCTCGTATGCCTTATCGTATATATCGGCATCGGAATCTATCTTGGTTTCTGGGCATTTGAATGGGTTATCGTCGCACTGACCTCAGCAGTATTCCTGATCGTAGAACTGCTCAATACAGCCATTGAGCGTCTTGGCGATGCGATTGATGATGTCGAGAAAACTCGTAAAGGCGGCCACTTTCACCTTGGCATCAAGCAGGCGAAAGATATCGCTGCCGCAGCTTCGTTTGTGACGCTACTTGTGGTCGTCTTCATCCTAGGTTCGTTATTTGCAGTACACCTGATAGGGAGCCAGTCCCCTGTCACGATCATCGACTAATCATGACACTTCTCTCCGCCGTTCTCCTCGGCATCACCGAAGGCATCACCGAATTTTTGCCGATCTCTTCAACCGGACACATGATTCTTGTGAGTCATGTACTAGGTCTTCCTGATTCTGAATTTTTGAAAAGTTTTGAGATCGCCATTCAGCTCGGCGCTATCGCAGCAGCGGTCATCGTCTACTGGAAAATGATTATTGGAAA
>JAYTPR010000034.1:0-1343 GCA_043747095.1 Candidatus Peribacterales bacterium | reverse complement strand
GTCTGCGACGTAGGACCGTTGTTGGTCACGGTGACGAGGTAGGTGAGAATTTCGCCTGGAGAAATGACTGCAGGACCGAGTTTGGTGACCGAGAAATCTGGAGGACTACACGTGAAATTCGTCTGAGCGGACGCTTGGTTGTTGTTCGGGTTCGTCTCCGGAGTTGTCGTGGTGACGTACGCAGTGTTCGTCACAATCTGGGAACAGACGTAGCCAGCTGGAGCAGATACACCGATGACGTACTGACGGCTTGCATTAGCGGCAAGCGTACCGACGTTACAGGTCACTGCGTTACCGTTTGATGTACAGCCAGCAGGGAGCGACGTGATGCTGAGCTGAGCTGGAATAGCATCTGTGATGACAACGTTCGCTGCGGACACAGATGTCGTGTTCGTGACAGTCAGGGTGTAGTTAAAGTTGCTGACCGTGTTGTTACTGAGAGTGCCCGGTGCAGTCTTCGTGATCGTCACATCTGTCTGCTGAGCAGTACACGTAAAGTTCGTCTGTGCGGACGACTGGTTATTGGTCGTATTATTTTCCGGAGTCGTCGTCGTGACGTTTGCAGTGTTCGTCAGCGTCTGTGAACAGGCAGTACGAGCAGCTGTAGACACACCGAAGACAAACTGGCGGCTCTGGTTTCCTCCGAGTGTTCCTACCGTACAGGTAACTGCATTATTCGTGCGTGCACAACCGGCTGGGAGAGATGTAATCGTGAGCTGAGCTGGGACGTTATCCGTGATGACAACGTTTGCTGCAGCAGTCGTGGTGAGGTTTGTCACCGTTATCGTGTAGTCAAAAGGAGAAACAGCGTCATTTGAAAGAGTTGCCGGAGCAGTCTTTACGATACGAACATCTGTCTGCAAAGCAGTACACGTAAAACTTGTCTGAGCAGATGCTTGGTTATTGTTGACGTTCGTTTCCAGCGACGTGGTCGAGACGAATGCAGTGTTTGTCACCGTCTGAGCACAGACAGAACGAGCAGGAGCAGACACACCGATGACGTACTGACGGCTTGCGTTTGCGGCAAGCGTGCCAACAGAACACGTGACTGTGTTACCGTTTGCGCTACAACCAGCTGGTACGGACATCACCGTGAGCGGCTGAGGAATAGTGTCCGTGATGACAACGTTTGCTGCAGAGACCGACGTGTTGTTCGTGACGGTCAACGTATAGTTAAACGGAGATGCAGCATCATTGGAAAGACTTGTAGGAGCGGTCTTCGAGATGGTGACATCTGTCTGAGGCGTACACGTAAAGGCAGTCTGTGCAGTGTCCTGGTTATTCTGCGTGCTGGACTCAGGGGAAGACGTCGTCACGTTTGCAGTATTTGAAAGAGTCTGACC
>JAYTPR010000033.1:0-1796 GCA_043747095.1 Candidatus Peribacterales bacterium | reverse complement strand
GTCATCGATCCACTGTGAAAGCTCTGACTCAAACTCTTCGTACGCTTTCGTATAACTCATGCGGCTCGTTGCACAACGTGCCACCGGACTGATGTGAGAATATTTCTGATCACACTGCCACGCACGAAGATGGATGGCTGCCCACGAAAACACAACAATGCCCGCAACAGTCAGTGCGCCGAGCGCAAAAGCTTTTTCGGGTCGTAACGAACGTAAACAAAACTTCATGCGCTCCATTAGTGATACATGCTCCCATTCTTCTTGATCCTTCGCAAGGCCTCCGATGCTGTACCGGCTTTACTCTAAGCCTGGCCAGTCACGCAAGTTCACAAACATCATGACCTGTCCGCAACGTTTCGAAGGGTCTTTTTTGCATACGCGGAACGTCGATGCATCGCTGTCATCCAGTGCAAATCCTACAACACGTCCACGCTGTAGTGCCTTCATGGCGTAACCGGACAGCGTTGATGACGTGAGCCTGTCTCCTTTGCGAATCGGTCCGTTATCCAGCGTCACATTGACCGGTACACGTCCTGCGAGTGCGATGGGGAAGGAGTTTTCGGTAAAGGCTCCGGCGATGAACCCTGGCTGCGTGGACACAACGCCGAGAAGATCCGACTGGTATGCGCCAAAGGCACGAAGCACGCCACGACTATCGGTAGGGTCAACAGCCACAAGATCCCCCGGTTCAATGGAATCCTTTGAGGTATAGCGCTCTGCCAAGTCGGCGCCACCAGTAAAGAGTGCGCCTTTTACCGGTGTAGATATCGCCGTTGCTGTTCACGCGAAAGATAGCACTCTTGGAGGTACTCAAATTCATAAGATCACTGTCTTTGCCGATGGAAAATTCGGTCACCACCGGGGAGGCCATGTTGCGCCAACGAACCACCTGCGTGGTTCCTCCGTTCCACCACACGTCTTCAGAGATATCGGGGAAACTCGGGAACGTACGACGGAAGGAGAACTGCACCTGTACCCATGTATCACCGGTATTCGGATGCATCTTCCCGCCGGGCCCATCAATTTCTCGTTCGGAACCTTTCGTCATCATGAGTGCTGATGTACCGGTACGAACTTGAGCAGAGATTCCATCGTAATCCGGTGCGTCCCAGCTCAATGTTGAGTTAGCGTCGAGATCCGGAATATTGATCGCTTCCGAGCGATAGTAACCTTCGGATACCCAACCTGCGTCATAGAGAAACATGGAGTTACCACCAGTTTTCATGGTCGTATCTCCTGCAATGACAACATAACGGCCGTCATCACGCTGAAATGCAACCGAACCAGATGCAGTGCCTATGTTGGCGTTCGGCCCCATGACGAACTGACCGACTGGACCGGGGAATGCGTCTGCGGTGAATGCACCTGCTTTTTCAATGTAAATTGCGGTAGCACCGGTACCTCCGCCGTAGGTGACAAGATAACTTCCATCCGGACGCTGCATAGCCTGACCTCCAGAGCGCGATGCTGTATTGGGAGTCACCGGACCCACGAGCATTCTGTTGGTGAACGGATTATAAATATTCGTACTAGAAAGTGGTGCACATGTTGTGACAGTCGCACCACCTTTCATGATCACCCATTGTCCGTCACTTCGTTCAAATGCAAACGCCCCCGGACCAGTGCCGTTCGTCATCACAACGTTGGGGTTCGGCAAAAATTGGTTCGCGTAGGGATCAAACATCATCGTTGCAGTTTGAAGTGTGCATGTCACGTTGCTCGTACCGGGAATGACGAGCGATCTACCGTCAGGACGAGGAATGATGATGGAACCGCGCCCCATTCTGAGCGTCGTC
>JAYTPR010000032.1:0-6576 GCA_043747095.1 Candidatus Peribacterales bacterium | reverse complement strand
TCCGGCCTCGTGTAGTGCGGATACTCGCGCTTGCCGCCAAAAGCCGTGGAGAAACTATCAAAATCTGCTGATGCTTCTTTCCCAAGGATGCCAGGAATTTTTCGTGCAACGGCATCGATAAGAACCATCGCCGGAATTTCTCCGCCGGTCAGTACGTAGTCGCCAATCGAAATTTGTTCATCAATCCAACCGTCGATGACGCGCTGATCCACTCCTTCATAGTGACCACACAGAAGCATCAACCAGTCATGTTTGGCTACTGTCTCCACTGTGGCCTGCGTCAGCCTCTCTCCGGCCGCCGAGAGATAGATGCGGTGTGGCTTGTCCGTGCGTTTCGCTTTTTGGATGACCTCTTCCATACAAAGCACGATTGGTTCAGCCATCATGAGCATGCCAGCTCCCCCGCCGTACGGCTTATCATCAGCCTGACGATGTTTGCCCAGCGCGTACGCGCGGATGTCGTGCGTGGCGATTGTCAGTTTCCCATCCTCAGTAGCACGTTTCAGGATGCTCTCCGTCAGAGGGCCTGTGAACATGTCGGGAAACAGCGTGAGAATATCAATGCGCATGCAAGAAGCTTAAGCGTAAAGCTCCAAAAGGGCTATACTCCGTGCCATGCAGTCCCTCGTCGACGTTCTCATTCCGACGTACAACCCAAAGCCTGAGCATCTCACCGAAGCGCTGAAGTCTTTGCAGGCACAAACATGTACAAGCTGGACAGCGCTGGTGCATGACGACTGCTCTGCAACTGATGTCCTTGCGATCGTGGCGCCATTTCTCACGGACCGGCGCATTCGTTTCGTCAGATCAGACACACGTCTCGGCATCGGCGGAAACTGGAACGCATGTTTTGCGCAGTCCACATGTCCGTTCATTGCCTATCTTTTCCAAGACGACATTTGGGCTCCAGCGTATCTGGAAGAAGTTGTGAAGATTTTGGAATCGAACCCACCAGTCGGCTTCGTATCGATGGAACACATCTACACCGTTGAAGGGGAAATGACCTCTGCACCGCTCTACGACGCCGTTCGCGACTTTCGTAGTGCACAGGTAAAATCTGGTCTTCACGAGGGAATTTCTCTACTGAAATGGTGGATTGGTCATGAACTGACACCTAATATCATCGGCGAACCGAGCTTCGTCGTGATACGGCGTGAAGCAATGGTGAAGATGGGGCCATTTCTTACCAACATGCCGCAATTTTTGGACGTGGAATACTGGACTCGCCTACTTCTTGCGTACGATTGGTACTTCCTCCGAGGAAATTTCGGATCATTCCGTGTGCATGCCAAAGGTGCGAGTGCCGTGAACCAAGAATCCGGCCAAGGACTCTTTGATAGGCTCCGATGTTTTGAGTTGCTCATCGAAACACTCTCCCCGATCGATAAGCCGATAGCGATAGAAGCGCGGGGGAAAGCCTTGAAGACGATGGTCACAAAATTTAGAAATCGCGTCGGTTCAGGGAAAAAAGTCAGTAGTCAGGGAAGTGGTGAGCTCAAGAAATTTTGCCTGCGTCACCCCTTTCTGATCCTCAAGGCAGTTGTTCAGTCCTACGCATCAGGAAAATAACATTGCGCCTTTTGCTCCGGCTTCTGTACGCTTCAAACCACTATGAAACTCCAGAAATTTTTTGAGACAGCAGTAGATTGTGGCATTCAGCACGACCCGCGCAGCCGAGCGCAGATCGAAAAAATGCTGAAAAAATACAAGGACAAGGAGAAGAAGCTTGATGCAAAAGAAAAAGACTTCTTTGACACAGAACGTACCTGGAACCCTTACAGCGACTGTAGGATTATCAACGGTGACGGTTCTGAGGAATTCACACACGTGCTCGTTGGTATCGATATCGAGACGCCTGAGCTTCTGCTCGTGGATCGTCTTCGCGAAAAGGGAAAGAAGATTGACGGTGTTCTCATTCACCACCCAGAAGGACGTGCACTCGCAGATTTGGAGAAAGTCATGTCTCTGCAGATAGATTTGCTCGCAGGCGTCGGCGTTCCGGTCAACCAGTCAGAAGCTGTGCTAAGGCCACGCATGGACAAAATTTGGCGCTCCATTCATGCGGATAACCTTTTCCGCGTCGAGCGTGCAGCTGAACTCCTGGATATCCCTGCAGTCTGCTGCCACACGATTACAGACAACATGGTGTGGGCATTTATGGAAAAGCACATCTGCAAGCGCGAGTACGACGATATGGGTGAAATCCTCAACGCTATTACGGAAATCCCCGAATACACGATGTACGCCAAGAAGGGTAACCCGCCAATCATCGCAAACGGTTCACGCGGCTCACGCGTCGGCAAACTTGTCGCTACCGAATTCACAGGCGGTACCAACGGCCCAGAGGAATTCTTCGAGGCAAAAGCACGCGCTGGTGTCGGCACCGTGCTCTCCATGCACGTCACGGAAAAGTCGCTTGAGGAAGCCAAGAAGCACCACATCAACATCATCCAGTGCAGCCACATGGCCTCAGACGCACTCGGCGTGAACCTGATGCTTGATGTCATGAAACAGAAGGATCCTAAGATGACATTCATCGAAGCTTCTGGATTCGTCCGCGTCGAAAGAAAAAAGTGGTAAGCAAATCATGAAAGGCAACCCTCCGGGTTTCCTTTCATGGACTATCCTTCCGGCAAGGTGGCGCTCCAGCGTGGGACCCGCAAGACCCACGCTTCGCGCACTTTCTAAAGGAATTTTAAAGCCACAACCAAAGGGATGGCGTGCGCAGCAGTGGGGGTCTGCTGGCGGGAGTCTGCGCACACGCGTTTTCTTTGGTCCTTTCTTTGTCGCTTGGACAAAGAAAGTGAGAATCTTTCTTACGAGAAAAAGGCCATCTCACCTCATCGATACCCTAACTACTTCGTCACTCCAGACTCCTTCATCACCTGATCAAAAATCTCAGGGTGGTGAATAGCGAGCTCGGAAAGAATTTTGCGGTTGAGGGCGATCTTGGACTTTGCAAGAGCTGGAACGAACTGGGAGTAACGAACTCCCTTTGCGCGAACTGCTGCGTTGATACGAACCGTCCAGAGTGAACGGAAGTCACGCTTCTTGAGCTTACGGTCGCGGTACGCGTTCTGTCCGGCCTTGATGATGGCTTCCTTACCCTTCTTCACCGTTGTGCGCTTCATTCCGCGGTAACCTTTCGTGAGAGCACGAATGGCTTTTACTCTGCGATGCCGGTGAATACCACGTTTGACGCGCATGGGAGGGGCTTAAATGTGTGGGACGAGGAGTGCGAGGTTACGCTGGTTGCTTGAGTGCATGAGTTTCGTACGATTGAGACGCTTCTGGCGCTTGCTCTTCTGCATGAGGAGGTGACTGCGACCCTTGCGGTTAAATGCAAGTTTGCCGCTTCCGGTACGACGGATCCTCTTCTTAGCGCCGCTATGGGACTTGAGCTTTGGCATACGGTCACGAGAGTGTAGACAGAACTGTACCTGATTGCAAAGGGAAATTGAAGGCTTCCACGCAGCACGTAGCCTCAGAATTACTTACGAGGCCTCAGGATCACCATGAAGTGGTTTCCCTGACGCTTAATCGGCTGATCGATCTCGGAGACATCCGTCAGGCTCTGGACGAACTTATTGAGCTTTGCGATGCCATACTCCTTATTGGTGAGCTCACGTCCGCGCATAACGATGGTAACCTTCACCATGTGACGCTCGGCGAGAAACTCACGACTGCGGGCAGCCTGACGATCCAAGTCACCGGTATCCGTACGGAAGCCAAAGCGAATAGCTTTTACTTCGGTTTGCTTACTGTGGGCTTTCTGGAGTTTCTCCTTCTTCTTCAGTTTGTAGAGGTAGCTTCCGTATTCACCGAGTTTCACCACAGGTGGCACGGCCTTCGGCGATACTTCGATCAAATCGAACCCCTGCTCTTTGGCGCGAGCCAAGGCATCAGCAATCGGCAAACGCTCCGCTGCTCCATCCTCAGCAACGAGGAGAACTTCGGGTGCGCGAATTTGTTCATTGACCTTCGGACGGGCGAAATTGAACGAACGCTGGGGGGTATATCGTTGTCTCACAGGAAGTGTGATGCGGGGAAAGTGACGTCAGTATCGGCAAAAGTCAGCCTTAGGTCAAGACTTACGCTCCGCACGAGGACACAAAAAGACCAGGCTTACCCGCCTCTTTCAGGCACGGATGTCGAAGAACAGACAGCACCTCAGGCGGATAGAATGACGTGAAAACTTCAGTGACATAGAAGAAAGTGCCTTTCTTGTAGAAACTGAAAAACACCGTGCGATCAACCTCAGAACCGAGAAGGAACTTTTCCCATTCAGAAAGAGGCAGTGAATCAAAGATGCCAGGGCCCGACACAGAAGCATCTGGAAGATAACCAACAACCCACGGCGCCATGTTATCCATCACAACAACCGTAGAACCATCAGGCACAGACTCATGGAGTGCAGCAAATTGTGTAAGCCACACTGACTTCACGTTGGGGTCAATATCTGAGAGACGATGCACGAGTAGTCCTGCCTGAATGACAACAATGAGACCAAGTACCGTGCGTCCTGCAGTTTTATTTTTCCAGAGTGCAGCAAGCGCGATGCCAACAAACGGAAGCAGGAAGAAATCAAACGGAAGAATGAAACGACGATAGAAAAAGAACATTCCTAGAGTGGCGACAGCACACCAGAGTACAGCCCACTGCCACGGCGTTCCCCTCTCACTTTCAAGAGACAGGACAAGGCCCGCAATACCGGCAAGCAGAAGCGGAAGCGATACGAAAAGATATTCGGGTAACGAAAAGAATGCACCAGAAATAGCGTCCGGACGCGGAGTAAGAAGACGGCCAAGAATGCTCGGGGAGTCCAGCACGACGGGAAGCAGTGAGAGAAGAATAACGCAGCTAGCCGCAGCTAAAACCCACAAAAGGCGCCTATTTTTCTGCGGTAACCACACAATGAGCGCGCTAAATCCTCCGACGATAATGAGTGCGGCAAGCAAGGCAAGAAGCGTTCCGGATTCGAGGAGCTTGGGTGCAATGTCTTGGAGTGAATGCTGGTACGTCGGCAGATACCACAGAAGACCAAGAACGATGGTGAGTAGGAACTCGCCACATCGTCGAAACGGCACTGTACGGTTATGAAGAACCACGGATGACACCATGGAACTTCCTATGGCGATGATAAAAATAAGGCCGATCTGCTGATGCGTTGCGACAGTCAGCATGCCGAGAGGAATCCAGAGGAGGGATCCTTTTTCAAAAGCCGTGAATGCAAGAGCACACCACAAAAGTGCAACCAGAGTTTTGTAATACATCATGAGAAAACCTTCGTACTGCACCGTCGAAAGAAGTGCTGCAAGGAGAACAAAAAATCCAACATAATCACCGTGACGCTTCCGAAGTGACAAAGCGAGAACGCATGCCAGAACAACTGGAAACAGGTTCCAGAGACCGCCAATCAGCATATCGGCAGAGACGCCGAGATGCATGACAATACTCGAGAAGAAGAAGAGCCCCGGCGCGTGAGCCTTGGCCCATGGAGCAACGCTCTCAGCATCAAAAGGAGGAATGCCAATCGAATGACGCAAGAAAAGATAACGATAAATACCCGCGTCGTATCCAAACGGCACATCGGGAAACAGATACATCGACCAAAAATATTTGACGACAAGAAGCAAGACGACGATTCCGGTAAGGACAGGGAGCAGCCGCTTAGGAAGCATCTCTCGCATTGATCAGGAGTATAGCGCACGGAACTTATCTATGTGAGCACTGATTTCTCGCTTCGTATCGAATGTCGATCGATACGTTTGGCACCCTTCGTGAAGACGATTCCACAATGCATCATCCTGCAGCATCTGCACGATACTGTGCGCTACGAGTGTGGGATGAGGATCTACCAGAATGCCCGTACGCCCGGGCTGAATGACGCGCTGTAAACCTGGAACAAGTGTCGCAAGAACCGGGGTACCCGCTGCCGTGCTTTCCGCAGCAGCAAGGCCAAAACCTTCTAGGCGAGAAGGGCACACGACAAGACGTGAAGAACCAAGAAGACGTGGGAGATCAGCATCGGAGATTCGACCGAGAAACGTTATTCCTTCTCGCGGCTCTTCTTTCCACCCGACGACGGATAATGTCGCTGTTGGAATGGCACTTTGGACAAGAGGCCAAGCTGAAAGAAGAATGTCCCAACCTTTACGACTATCCGGGCGGCCGACAAAAACGCATGCATGTTTTTTTCGTGTGTCGCTATCAGCGGCAATCCACGGTGCGAGATCAAATCCGCAACCGATCACCGAGATGCGTGACGCTGGAATTCCATAATCACGACGAAGTGACTCGGCGGTGTCCTCAGAAATCGCGATGATTGCATCAGCACGTTCATACGTCTTTTTCTCAAGCGCGACGAAGATGCGCTTCCACGCCTGCCCCGGGAGCCGACTTTGTGCAGCATACGTGTGGTTAGCAGTCACGACGACTTTCACACCATACGGGGAAAACGGCATAAGAACGCCACCTGGGCCACTGTGAACATGAAGAATGTTGATATGATTTTTTGCGATGAAAGCACGCAAGCGAAAGCGAAGACCGAACGAAAAGCCGAGATTTTTTCCGAGC
>JAYTPR010000031.1:0-3755 GCA_043747095.1 Candidatus Peribacterales bacterium | reverse complement strand
ATTATTGCTGGCAACGTTGGTATCAATACAACTACGCCTCGAGCCAATCTTGAAGTAGCAGGTGCTATCTCTGGCACAACACTCTTCGTCCAGAGCATGTCTGGTGCAGGTCTTTCCGACTGTAGCAACGTCAATACATCGAAGCTGTTGTGGAACGTTTCAACACGGCGCTTCAGCTGCGCAAGCGACTTGAATACTGGTACGTTTGGTACGGGTAACCTTCTCTACATTGGTGACGGCCGTTTTGTAAACGCGAGCGGTGACACCATGACCGGCACCCTCAGAATTACGAAGCAGGGTGGTTACTACAGCGGTGCACTTCTCAACGTTCTTGGCACGATGTCCGGCCGTAGCCTTTATATTTCAGGTTCTGGTGGTTCTACGGCTGCACTTCTCTTTGCGAACAGCAATAACGGACGCGTTGGCATCGGCACCAATAACGCAGCCTTCAAGTTGGACGTCAATACAGATCAGGCTGTGAATATTATTGGATCGACAGGGTACGGTGCTGGAGCATATGGCGAATTCGTTGGTCGTGCGGCGCGTGGAACGCAGACATCTCCTTCGACTATTTTGCAGGATGATGTAATCGCTGCGTTCTCCGGCAGGGGACACAATGGTTCATGGCCGAGCACGGACAACGGACGCATCGCCATTGTCGCCGGTACGACGCAAACATGGAACGGATCCGTCACCCCGACGGATATCGTTTTCAGCAACACGCCTGACCTTTCCACGACCCTCACGGAGCGCATGCGCCTTCTGTCCACCGGACAGCTCAATTTGTCGGGCAATGGAACGATCAGAAACAACGGCGCTTCGAACTTCGTACTCATGAACGGAGATAGCAACAGCCAGATCTCGATCGGTCCTGGAAACGGTACGACGTATCAGGCGTACCTGCACACTTTCAATGAAACGTCTGTTGGAGAAATCTTCAACATTGACGGAGGTACGACGATCTTCAACCGCTTGGGTAACGTTGGTGCATCCACGAAAGTCCTGCAAATCAGGGCTTCTGCTGGCCAGACAGGAAATCTTACCGAGTGGCAGAACAGTGCAGGTACAGCGCTTGCCTTTATCACTCCTTCCGGCAGTGGTTCGTTTAAGGCAGTCGCTATTGGTAAGACTCCGGTGAACGGACGAGAGTTTGAAGTTGTTGGGACAATGTCTGGTTACAACCTCACGGTTTCGCGCAGCGCGTCCATCTCCGGAACGCTCATCGTGAAGACCGGTATTACGAGCAAGGGCTCAGTGTCCGGTTCCACGATTGATGGCTTCGGTCTGGGCTCCTGTAACGGTACGTACCAGAAGCTGCTCTTCAATAATTCCACGGACAAATTCGAATGTGGAACGATTTCTACTGCCTCCACATTCGGTACCGGTAACGTCCTCACCATTGGTGACGCTCGTTACCTCCGCCGTTCCGGTGGAACGATGACGGGTCAGCTCGTTGTTGATATTACGAACGGTGCACTCGGAACCGTTGGGCTTAAGGTCGTGAACACGATCTCCGGTGGAGTCATCCATGCCGATAAACTGCTGAGTTCTTCCGGAACATTGCTCGTGAAGAACGGTAGTGCCAACGTTTCCATCGACTCCGGTGCATTCTCCGGAAGCCTGACCATCGGCACCAGCCGTATCATCAATCTCTCTCGCGCACTTCCGGTGACGACCAATGATGCTGTTGATATTGGAGTATTCAGTTGTAACTCGAGTGGCGGATGTTCATTCCGAGTTTCCGTTGCAGTGTCACAATCTGGATACAGCATCTCCAAAGAATATATTTTTGCAGCGTACTACGCACTGAACTCTGCATATCAGATAGTCTTGCCGATCAGCTCCAGTGGCCCTTATGGAGCTATTGATTTTGATCTTGATGCACAGTCGAGCACCGATGGTGTGACCAGAATGCGCCTCCGTAGAACAGGCGGTACAGGTGCACCTACGGCCGCCATCACAGTGCAGTCGACATCAACGGCAATGACATTCACGCCTTCGACCACAGTGAACACTGTGACTGCGCCAGATCATTTCTACGCCACAACGTCGATTACTCAATATCGTAGTAACCTCGTAGGAATCGGTGTCATGACTCCGACGGCAAACTTGACTGTTTCTGGTAGCGTTCTCTTCAACAGTGCGAACACTCTGAGTAACGTGACCATGAGAGGTTCCACGGATTCGTCAGTCTTCGTTCTGAATGCCGCCAGAAATTCTATCGGTATTGGTACTGCGACTCCGCGCGCCAAACTCGAGGTCGCTGGTTCCATCTCCGGCGCGACACTCTTCGCACAGTCGTTCTCCGGAGCTGGACTTGTCGATTGTGACGCTACAAGCCAGAAACTTTACTGGGATTCTACGAACGAAAAGTTCTCCTGTGGAACCGACTACGGCAATAACTTCGGAACTGGCAATACTCTTACCATCGGTGACGCTCGCTACCTCCGCCGTTCCGGTGGAACGATGACTGGTCAGCTCGTTGTTGATATCACAGGTGGCAACTTCAATACGATCGGACTCAAGGTCATCAACACGCTCTCTGGAGCCCATCTGCATGGGGAAAGACTGCTGACGTCGTCAGGCATGATCATCGGCGAATCCGGGGCGCTCCTCGATAACGGCACGTTCTATGTAGACGCGGGCAATAACCGCGTCGGTATCGGTACCACGGCTCCTACGGCGGTACTCGATGTCGTTGGTCCGAACACAGGCGCTCCGATTCTGAGAATCGGCAGTACTGGAAGCTTTGGCTACACATTTGCAAGAAATGCCAGCACCGGACTTTTCGAGTTGAACGGTAACCAAGGTACGCAGTTCACGGGGTATGCGTTCCAGAATAATGGAACCGAACTCGTACGATTTTCCCCAGGTGGTGATGTTGGTATCAATAAGGCGACGCCGCGCGCAAAACTCGAAGTCGCCGGTTCTATCTCTGGTACTACCCTGTTTGTACAGAGCATGTCCGGAGCCGGACTCACGGATTGTGATATTTCGACCAGTTCCAAGTTGCTCTGGGATGCTACGACGAGACGTTTCAGCTGTGGAGCTGACTCCAACACTGGCACCTTTGGCACCGGTAACGTCCTCACCATCGGTGACGCTCGTTACGTAAAGAAGAGTGGAGACACGATGACGGGCACGCTCGTATTGAATCCTCTCTCTGGTCTTGCTCTCAATGCTCGCGGAACGATCTCCGGTTCGCTGATCACACAGAACGGCGCTGGCAATAACTACTTCCTTGGAAACCTGGGAATTGGTGTCACAAATCCTACGTCCAAATTGACGATTGGAGCTCCTGGAGCAGGCAACGTCGCACTCAATATTCCTGCAGAGAATGGCAATACCGGTTTCCGTATCAACAGGCCGCTTGCGAACAATACCAAGTTTGAATGGTACGGTTCAGGCGGAGGCACGGTTGGTAGCATTGTCGATAGTTCTGGCATGTTTGTAGAAGGCCCTTGGACTTTCTCTCCTCTCAGCAGCGGTCAAATTCCTTTGTCTATCCTCGGTACCAGCGGACAGTCTGCCAATATTTTCCAGATTGATCCAAGCGGACAAACGACTGGTACATATTTCAATGTCACAAGTGCCGGCAATATCGGAGTGAATAAGGTGACGCCTCAGGCTAAGTTCGACGTCGTTGGCACTATTTCCGGTTCTCGTTTGAGCATCAGCAATAACGCCAACATCTCCGGAGCTCTTCTCGTTAAAAATAATATCACGTCTCTCGGAACACTCTCCGGTTACAACCT
>JAYTPR010000030.1:0-1265 GCA_043747095.1 Candidatus Peribacterales bacterium | reverse complement strand
CGTCAGCGCTCCTCACCTCATCGGCATCGCGCGTTTAAACGAGCTCATCGTCAAACATCTGAAGGCTTTGAACTTTGAAAAGCAGCCAGCTGAAACTGGGGATTCACCACCACGCATTGCTATCATCGGACGACCGAACGTCGGAAAAAGTTCGATCGTCAATGCGCTGATGTCGGACGGCCAACGCGAAAAGTCTCCAGTGCTCGTGTCTCCAGTTGCAGGCACGACCCGAGACAGCATCGATACCGAAGTGACGTATCACGACAAGCGTTACATCATTGTGGATACCGCAGGCCTCAGAAAACAGGCCTCGCGTCGTGATGATGAAATCGAACGTTTTTCCGCGATGCGCACACTCACCGCAGTCGAAGGGGCGGACATCGTCATTCTTGTCTTGAGTGCCAATGAAAAACCAACACAGCAAGATAAGCGCATCGCAGCGATGGCAGTAGAAAGCGGTAAAGGAATGATGGTGCTCCTCAATAAAATCGACATGCTGAAAGGTGAGAAACGCGCCGACGGCATCGGATACATCACGGACACACTCCACTTCGTCACCAAGTTCGCTCGCGTCATCCCCTGCTCGGCCGTTACTCGTGAAGGTCTCGTGAAACTCTTCGACATGGTGGAAGCCGTGCAGATGAGCCGCGTCCGTCGCATCCCGACTGGTCAGCTGAACCGCTGGTTTGAGGAAAACGTAAAAGGCAAACCGCTCGGAGAAATCTCAAAGACGAAGTACCTCACGCAAGCCGACGAGATTCCCCCGACGTTCATCTTGTTTGTGCGTAACCCGCGCGCTGTTGCTGCGTCACAGCTTCGCTATCTTGAAAGCCAGCTCCGAAAAACGTTCGGTTTCGACGGCACGCCGATTCGCTTCTTCATGAAGCCAACCGAAAAAGAAGGAATCGTAGAGAAGAGGAAGATTAAGTAAGTCCTAACCTCTTCCTTGTTTCATATCCTTCACACGTCCGTCCTCGTGGATCGGAAGCGGATATTCACGAATGGCGACTTCGAGCTTGTCGAGTAGTTTCACTGGATCGTCATCAAAGACCATATTCGGTGGAATCTTGCGGCGACAGAGCTCCTCAACAACGTGAGGAATAGCGTTACTGATGCCTCCGGAATTCGTGATGATACCGATCGGGCGTCCTTCTTCGTATGCAATTGTGAGCTCATTGAGCGTTCCGATGCCTCCACCAATGATGACGACTGCATCCGATGAACGGATGTTGATAATGTCACGTTCCATGAATCCCATACCCGTA
>JAYTPR010000029.1:0-2321 GCA_043747095.1 Candidatus Peribacterales bacterium | reverse complement strand
GACGGGCATCGCATCGTTTTAGACCCCCGCGTACGTTGCAAGCACTACCAGACGCTGACAGAGCACGTTTAGTACGAAGGATGGTAGAGCTCCGCACGGGGATCGACTGATGTGCGTATCTTCCTGCGTTGTGCACTAATGAGTCCTTTATCGAAAAAGAGGATACGCCCGCACAATTTCTCGAGACTTCCGTAGTCGTGGCTGACAAGGACGACTGTTTTTTTTCTTGCCTTCAAAGCACCGAGGTATTCGATGCATTTTTGCTGAAAATCAGCGTCGCCGACTGCGAGGATTTCATCGAAGAGATATATGTCCGCGTCCATTTGAGCAGATGCCGCAAAGCCAAGACGAAGCCGCATACCGGTGCTGTAGCACTTCATGGGTAGATCTGCATGTTCACCAATATCCGCAAAATCAAGCACTCGTTTGGTTAAATCCTCAATCTCGTCACTTTGCATCCCAGAGAGCAGGCCGTTTAAGCGAATATTCTCTCTCGCCTGACGTTCGGGATGAAAACCAATGCCTAGCTCAAAGAAAGATGACATCGAGCCATCGATACGGATGGAGCCGGTATCAGATTTTAAGATTCCTGCGACCATTTTGAGAAACGTTGTCTTCCCTGAACCGTTGGGGCCGTAGAGACCTACCCATTCACCAGGATAAATTTTCAGAGATGCTGGCTGCAGTGCGTCAATACGCACAGCTTTTGAGCGATTCCGCCAAAACATGAGTTCGTCTTGGAGTCGCATGGTTGGGATGGTGTGTTGGTGGTACACCTTGGAAATATTTGTGCATTCGATGATCGGTTTCTGAGCCATTAGTATTCTTGCGGGAAGTAGTGTTGCCGACGCTGAAAGACAACGAAGCCAAAAAGAAAAATCGTTACACACACTAGTGTCATGCCGAGCGCATGCTCAAGAGTAGGGGAGCCAGATAGTGCGTCGTACAGTACGGCGCGACGCGCATCATGAATGATGATGGACAGCGGTTGGATTTGAATGAAGAGAGCGATGATCGAGGTTACTGATTCTTGGCCAAGCAGAGCCCTTGCTGCGTGTGTCAGTGAACCGCCTTTCAGCGCATATGGATACATGACTGGCGTGAGCCAAAACAGAATTTGTATGGCAACGCCCCACATGTGGGGCACATCACGGTATTTCAGGCTATATGCGGACAGAAGCATGCCGATGCCGAGCGCGACGAGCGTCATTTGCAGTGCAGTCAGAATGAGATACACGACGGATGCATTCATATCGACACCGAAGATGAGAGCGGCGACAAAGAAGATGGCGAGGTGCGTCAAAAAAATGACGAAGATCGTCCATCCCACCGCGAAAATAAGAAAGACGCGCGGGAACACCATGCGTTGAATGATGGATGCTTTGTCGTGGAGCATCCCCATGCAGCTGGTTGTGGTGATGGCGAAGTGTTCCCACACGATGATGCCGAGAAACAAATAGAACGCATAATTGCTGATGGATTGGCTGACGTAGGGGCCAAAAATATGAAGGATCACGACGAAGCGAACGAGAGGGCTGAGTAGTGACCACACGTATCCGAGCATGGAGCCGCGGTATTTCAGTACAAAATCTGACCAACCGATCGCGGAGATGACGGCGAAGGAATGTGAGAGCGTGAATCGCCGTGGAGCCATGCGGATATCGTAACACAGCGCTTGTGGGCTGGGCTCGAAATGAGTACGCTCCGCGGGCATGCCGACCGTGACCTTCATCTATCCGGACGGGCAGATCAAAAAAGTGGAGACGGAAAGCGGTAAGACGCTCCTGTCCATCGCGCTTGATCATAATGTGCCCATGGAACACGCGTGTGGAGGCAATGGCTTCTGCACCACCTGCATGTGTGCTGTGAAAGACGGTATGCCAAACCTCTCCGCTCGTAATGACCGGGAAGAGAACATGGGTGTGACTGATGATCCAAATCGCTTAAGCTGCCAAGCCGAAGTCATCGGTGACGTTACCGTTCAGATTCTCGATACCTAATTACTGCTTGGAGGAGAGCGCCGAGATTTTCTGTTTTACGCCTTCGTTGTACGGCTCAATTTTATTGATGCGTCGGTACACCTCTTCTGCTTTCGTGTTTTCGCTCATCTGGACGTAACACTCGGCAAGGAGGTGAAGTAGTTCGATGTCGCGTGATAGACGGGCAATGGCTTTTTCCAGGAGCGGAGCAGCTTCCTTAAATCTGCGTGCGGCAATGCATGCGCGGCCGAGGGCTGCGGAGCGCTCAGGGGTCTGTGGGTCACGGTTCAGTGCTTCCTGGTACGCGAAGCATGCGTCTACGTATTTGCCCTGCATGTAGTA
>JAYTPR010000028.1:0-1198 GCA_043747095.1 Candidatus Peribacterales bacterium | reverse complement strand
TTGGCTGGAATTTTGACGCAAGTAGGCTGGAACGACGTCGCTGTGCGTGACGTCGGGCTGATCTCCATGACGATGGCACTCTGGTACTTGATCTAATTCGCTCCGCTACGAAGGAATTTGATGTCTGTCCATGAAGGAGTGACGATCACCTTCTCTTCTTTTGGCGATTCCCATTCTTGAAACAGAGCTTCAGCATCCGCTTCTCGCGATGCCCTGACCCCTGTCGTATCTCGCGGTACGACAAGCGTGAGTTTTGGTATCTCGATGGCAACTGCGTCTTTGGATTTTTTGATGCAGGACGTGACGGTCATTCCGGTCATCACCGCAAAGCGTGTGGACTCTAAAATATCGCGAATCTCTTCATCATCCGTCACCAAAATACTGTTGTGACGTTTTTCAAATTCGCGCTGAAACAAGCGTGGGTCGAGTGCACTGTCACGCCCCCAACGGTTACTCTCGACGCACAGTTGTTCAAGACCAGGGACACCAAATTCATCCGCACGATACAAAGATCGACAGAGAATAACTCTCGCCTTCTCTTTCCACGTCGTTGCCATGCGTTTGAGAACAGGTAAAACATCACGAACCGGTTTCGTATCCTCTCGTCCGTATGTTTGTGCAAAGACACCGTCAGGATGCGTAAAGTCGTTGAGCGGATCAACGACAATGACCGGCGTGTTTTTGGGAAGAAAGAGGGGTGTGGACTGCGGTTTCATGAGGAGGGTTAGTATCAGAGAAAAAGTCACTCTGTGCAATACAGGCACATCAAAACGTGGGTCTGAGAGGCTTTCGCCCCTCAGACCCAGTCGGTCCCTTCTGTTGCCACTGGTGCTCAGCTAGCGAGGGTCATTGCATGTCGACGAGAAGCGAAGTCCATCTTCATCTTGACCCGGTAGTAGAGCGGATCCCACGAGGAGATCACGATACTTGAATCCGTGGAGGATCCATCGGGACAAAGGAAGAAAACGACGATGCTCTCTTCTGTCTGAACAACTTGCATGCCTGCTGCCAGCCAAACTTGACCAGTGAACCGCAGTACCTGATCCGAGAGAACTTCCAGCATCTTCTCGCGAGGACACCGTCCGTTCTTCCGAACGCAGCGGATTGCCGTACTGGCAACCCAAGAAATCCATTTCATTCGAAACACTTGTCACCTCTTCTGAAATGCGCCCCTTGCGGGACTAGTTGGGAAGGAACC
>JAYTPR010000027.1:0-1166 GCA_043747095.1 Candidatus Peribacterales bacterium | reverse complement strand
GGGAATGTTTTTCTTGAGGCGCAGGCTGCAGGATGCGCCGTACTTGCGACGAACGTCGGTGGTATTCCGGACATTGTGCACCATGAACAGACCGGACTCCTCGTTCCAGCTGACGATATCGATGCTGCAGCAGGGGAGCTACGACGCTTGTTGACGGACTTACCGCTGCGTGCCCGACTATCGATTTCGGCGCAGAAGAATGCGGAAAACTACGGGTGGGATGGGGTAGCCAAGCAGTACCGTGAAATTCTACAGCGCTAGTTTCCAGCTTTCACCAGTTCGCGGATCGTCTCAACACACGTACCGAGCTCGTCATTGACGAGCATGTGATCAAAAAGATGCGCGTGGTCGGTGAATGCTTTCAGGTCGGCTTCAGCGATCTTGAGGCGTTCCACGATCTGCTCTTCTGTATCACGTCCGCGAGTGCGTAGCCTGTGAAGGAGTACAGAGAGCATGAGACGCTTACTTTTTCCGGGTGGTAAAAGTCCGCAGCTTAAGACTGCGCGACGGCCAAGTGAATCAACCAAGCCCTTGAGAAGATTGAGCTCTGTGACGACGATCGGCAGCTTTCCTCTTTTCCAAATTGCTTCGATGTCTTTGCGGCGATAGCCGTAGTACCGAAGCTCGGTTGCAGATGGCATGTGTGTCCAGCTGATGATCTCTTTTGTGGCGACGAGACGATCAAACTCTTCTTTGCTGACATGGACATACGGTTCCGTATCGTTCTTCTTGGCGGCGCGTGTGGTCACAATAGGCACTTGTTCTGCGTACGAACGGAACATGGTCATGAGCTGCCGTGCGATGGTAGTTTTCCCGACTCCTGAAGGGCCGGAGACTGCGAGAACGTAGGACGTCATGGTGAAGACTGGTGATGCCTTTGCTATGACGACTTCGTATTTGAGGTCGTTTACCAGAAGTCCGTTACTCATCGTACGAATGCGACGCATGTGTGGGATGACCGCAGCGCCAATCGTCGGTGCACCACTATCGCGCGTCAGCTGGCCCATCACTTTTGTTCCATCTTGGAGTGCAATGAGTGCGACGACGTATGGTTCAGTACCGAAACCTGCAGGTGGGTGACGGACAACCGTGAAACTTTCGATGACGCCGGGAAGCAGTCTGGCTTTTTCCAGTTCTTTAATGCGGCGATGAAGAGCGGGGATGCG
>JAYTPR010000026.1:0-2912 GCA_043747095.1 Candidatus Peribacterales bacterium | reverse complement strand
CGAAAGCGATCATGCGTTCTAAGTACCTGGCAGGGCCGTGAAAAAACCAGAAGCCACACGAGAGTAGAACGATGAGCCCGAGATACGTCAGGATGTCACGCGACGATGCGCCAGACACAGCGGCCAGCTGCAACTCGTTGAGCAACTTTCCGATCAGGTACGGCTCAAAAAGCCAGATGACGTTGGCTGTCACAAACATGAGCGCGTAGAGCACAACCAGTGGACGCTTGGAACCAGCGTAACGCCATAGAGCCGATGCGAGAGCGAGAAAACCGCGCATGAGCGCACAGTTTATACCTCAACTATATACTCGTCCAGCCAGCAGATCAGCTCAAAACCGCATTTGTGTGCACTTCGGATACATCCTCATCTTCTTCCAGAGCGAGTGTCAGTGCTTCCAGCTTGAGCATTGTGTGACCATCCACAGGCGCTGTTTGCTTCGCAACAAACTGCAGTCCTGCTGATTCGATGGTGAAACCTTTCGTCTTCAAAAAATCTCGCACGTTCGCCCAGTGCGTCATGTCTGTCATCACCTGAATATGCTCGTCACTCGTGGAGAAATCTTCAGCACCTTTATCGATGAGTTCAAGCTCAAGAGATTCCAGTGCAGCTGCATCTTTCACCACCGATCCAAGCCCCGCATCTCCACCTCCGGCAACCACCACCCCCCTGCGTTCAAACATCCACATCACTGAACCAGTCTCAGCAAATCGTCCGCCGTTTTTACTGAGAATAAGTTTCACGTTACTCAGTGATCGGTTCCGATTATCAGTCAGACACTCGATGATAAAGGCCGCTCCAGAAGGCCCATAGCCCTCATAGGTCACTTCCTGCATTGCTTCGCCTTTCAGAGCACCCGTACCGTTTTTGATCGCGCGTTCAATGTTGGCGTTCGGCACGCTCTCACTTTTTGCGGAATCAATAAGTGTTCGAAGTTTGGTATTTTTTGCAGGATCACCACCGCCTTCACGCGCAGCAATTTGAATAAGACGTGCGTACTTCGTGTACGCCTTCCCCTTCTTGGCATCACTCGCCATTTTGCGCACTTTGATGTTGTGCCACTTGGAATGACCTGACATAACGCCGCTACGCTACCAGTGAAAATTTGGAATCGCAAAAAAGCACCCGCTCGGTGCAAGGCACGGAGCGGGTTGGTCGAGGAGAATCCCTAGATGTGTCGGAACGTTTCGTAGCCGGAGAGCTCAGCCATCATTCTGTTGTGTTGAGCGTAGTTGGCTCCTGTTTTTCGCATGAGCCAGTAGTCCCACGCAGCACTGCGTTTCTCCGACTGGGTTGGAGCAGTTTGCGATCCGTTCTGAATGTAGCGGAGGTAATACCTCTGCAAACGTGCGGACGAATGCGCCAGCTGCTTTTTCCAGACGAAGCGAACGAGGGCAGCCAGAGCGACAGTTGCAGCGACGGCGACGAGCAGAGTCTTCATGGTTTTTTAACCTTTCAACCATGAGTATCACCGAAATCCCGGGTGACTGCGGGTAGGGTTTATTCTCCCCAACTCATGCTCAAAAAAGCACGCGTCGGGGAAAATATGTCCGTGAAGACAAAGATCGTATAATGTATAATACAACTATTACAAGTATTTGTCCATTACGAGATAACGTCTAGCTATAGCGAAAAACCGTCGCATGTCACAAAGGAAACACGACGGTTTGAATGAGGAAAATCATTGTTCCTCGCTATGGCCACACAGGGCCGAAGTACTGCTCAAGACTCGCCCAAATGGGCGGCTCCTGGCGCGTCAGATGCAGCTTCGCATTGATCACACGCTTGTACGACAACCGAGCATTTGCACGCTCATCATCGGACGGACCGGTTTCGGAATCGAAAGCAACGTACGAAACGTAGAATCGAAGCAGAAAGTTGTAGTCCGCTTCGATTTGTCGGCGATACCAACGCTGATACAGCACGCCTGTGGTCAGGGTCAGCAACACAATTCCAATGAGCAGAAGAGAGATTTGCACCACGATGTTTCTCCTGAAACGAGTGTCGCCTCCCGGGCGATACGGACGAGGAACGATTCTCCCCGGGCAGGATTTCTCCTGAAGTACTGCCCGGAAAAAGTCAGGTGATGGAAAAGAGAGAATACTACTATAGAACAGAATTATATATTCGTCTATTCCCAACTTCACCGCTACCAGTAACAAAAAACCCGCACAGTGCGGGTTTGAAACATCGGTGTGGAACATGCGACTAACCCGGAATTTCATCCAAGGTCATGCCATCCAAAACACAGGTTGTACCGTTGAGAATTTTGAGTCCGGCGATGAAGGCACCATGACGACGATCCGTCTTCTCGATCTTTTCATAGTTGCCTGGTCCGTAGGCCTTGATTCCCGCTTTCTGCATAATTGCGAAGCGCGCGCCTTTGGCGGACTCCCTGACGAGCTGCGCGAAGCTGTAACGATCAGCGGCGTCGCGTGCCGACGGACCCGCAACGAACGGACCTTTTGCGGCCATATCGTTTACGTACTTCACGAAGTCATTCACTGCCTCTTCCACAATCGGAGCAAAATCTCCCCCTTTACCCCTGAGCCTTTCAGCAACAGTTACGACGTCTTTACGAAGAGCCTCGATGGATTCGACGGTATCGCCAATCGGTTCCGGTGCCTGTTCACGCGGAGCCTCATTCGGAGAGCTGTTCATGTGTGTGTTTGGGAAAAGCTATTATTAACATTATACCACAATTTTACAATTATTGGAAATCGGCTGTAGACAACAAAAAGCGGGCCGAAGCCCGCTTGGATATCGATACTGGGTAACCTTTACTTGCGGTACGCGAGCATACCGAGGAAACGTGCGCGCTCGACTGCGTTCTTGAGCATCTTCTGGTGCTTCAAGCACAAACCGGAGTAGTAACGCTTACGAATGTTTCCGAAGTAGTCGATGTACGGCTT
>JAYTPR010000025.1:0-3139 GCA_043747095.1 Candidatus Peribacterales bacterium | reverse complement strand
AACGGTAGGGGGCATGCTTATAAGCTTCGTTGGCTCAACATTTCTGCTTCAGGTGGTCTTAAGTAACTTCATCGAACTTGCCGATATCATCAGGGTCTCGACGTTCTATATTCTGCTTCTCTTTGGTCTTGGCTTTGCTTTTCATTCAAGGGCTCCACAATTTATTGGCGCTGCACTTGGTAGCCTCTTTTTCATGGATCGTGGTGTTGTAGGTGTTGGCATCGCACTTGTTGCGGGCATCATTGCTATAGAACTAGGAGGTAGGATCGCCGCACGCATTCAACAGTTTGGTTTCTCGGTCCAGCAGAAGGCACGCGGGACGCTTGGGACGCAGTCACTCCTCACGTCGTTTATCATCGGACTCACGATGGGACTGGTGTGGGTACCCTGCGCTGGGCCTGCTCTCGGTTTTGCGTTTGCGCTCGTGCGTGAAGAGCCAAGCGTGAAGGCATTTTTCTACCTTGGTGCGTACGGAGCTGGCGCAAGTTTGCCGCTACTGCTCGTGGGGTACGGCGGGCAAACAGCTGTCCACTCCGTGAGATTTTTAAGTCGGTACAGTGGCTACGTCAAACAGGTGTCAGGAGTACTCCTCATTCTTTCTGCGCTGGCACTGCACTTCAATTTGTTCCAAGACATTCAAACATGGCTCGTTCAGAATACGACGTACGGATCGTTAGGTACGGAGATCGAAGAATCACTCTTTGAGATGCCATAAGAACACTATGTTCTCATTTTCATCTATGCGCTTCACACTACTCACTATCGTCTGTCTTACGATGTCGCTGCTTGCTGTTCCGACAACGAATGCCGTTATCTGCACAACAGACACACTCAGGGCAACCGTGAAGCTCAAAATTTCCCACCATGAAGACACTACTCATTTGCAAAAGAAGTCGTGGTGGAATACATGCCCACTCACCATTCGTCAGAGTATCTATGCAGAATTTTTTCTTCTACCTTCATCATCAAGCTCTCGAATGACGGCACAGAAGTCCAATTTGCCGATCATAAAAAAGGCGCCAGAGCTGGCGGGACTTGGTACATGGCTCAACGGAGAGCCGATGACACTTGCTTCGCTCCGAGGAAAGGTTGTCTTCATCCATTTCTGGACATACACCTGCTACAACTGCGTCAATACGTTGCCGCATATTCAGGGCTACTCCGTAAAGTATAAAGACAAGCCTTTCATTCTTATCGGAGTGCATTCACCCGAATTCACATTTGAAAAAAGTTTGAGCAATCTTACGAAGGCTGTCCGCGACCGAGGTCTTACGTATCCCATCGTGCAGGACAACGACTTTGCAACATGGAGAGCATTTGAAAACCAGTACTGGCCTGCTACGTACATCATCGATGCAGAAGGGAATATTCGGTACTCGCACTTCGGTGAAAAAGCGTACGACGAAATGGACGGAGTGATAGCAGAGCTTCTACGAGAAATCGGCGCATAGTTTCATGGGAAGAACAATGTGTCTGTCTCTTTTTTTCCTGATGCCTTCAGGGTAGGCTCGTTTCCCTATGACAGCTCTATCGCCCACTGACGACCAGAAAGCATTTGTCGCTGACGTAGCGGCACTGGAAAAGCGCATGTTTCCCGGACAGATGGATGACAAAGACACAGCTCGGATGAAAAATGTTGGGAAGTATTCGTGGTTGTATCGGCCGAGTCATCACGTTGCAACCGGACTGATCACACGGAAAGACGTGGAGATGCTGAAGCAGTCAGACAAAAGACTTCTGAGTGTGGGAGCGCACCCTGCGTACCTTGAACAGCTTCTCTGCATTCTTGGAGTTCCTGCAGAAAACATTTTTATTGGAGACAAAGACCCTGGCATCGCACTCGCTGATGGACTCATGGACCGAACAATTTTCGATGCGACGGGCATCTGGCCGGAGAAAATCGGAACCTTTGACTTGATCATCTTCCCGGAGAGTCTGTGCATGGCAGTAGGAGGAGACAAGAAAGAACAGAAAGACCCGAAAGATTTCTCCAGTGATGCAAAAGAAGCCGCAGCACTGGCGGTGATCTTGCAGCAGGGACTCAAGAAACTCCGTGACGGCGGTGAGATTCGCGCCAACGGCCCCCAGAGCCACCCGAACGTGGTGAAGGCAGCGACAAAAATCCTCGAAGACGCAGGGCAGAAAGCAGTCATCGACTACGATCGGTTTTTCCTCACGGTGAGAAAGGCATGATAGTATTCGGCTGTTCTCTTTCCCTTTTTTCACCATGAAAATCCGTTTCTCTTCCGTCGTCGGGTGGACTGCTGTGTTTCTCGTGAGTGCACTGACACTGTTCAGCGCCATCATGGGTTTGATGCCACAGACTGATCCTGTCGCCATTGAAATGGCCACCAAGATGGGTGTTGCTGATATTGGTATGCAGCTCAGCATTCTCAAGATTCTCATCGTTGCACTGTTCGTGTACCCACGTACATCCACGGTCGGATTTGTGCTCATGGTCGGTTACTACGGCGGTGCACTTGCTACCAACATAACGCACGGCTTCGCGGCTGCTGAGTACGGCATCCTCTACGTGGTCCTCGGTCTCCTGACTGTCAGTGCTTACGTCCGAAACCCAGAGCTTCTGACGCGCATCAAGGGCAAGCCAGTTATTGCCTAAGACTAGGGCTCAAGAGCGTTTCATAGGACTCACTTTTATGGTAGTTTGTCGTACTTATGGATCATTACAAAAACGACGGCATTCTTGGGCAGATCGAATACGTCGATGCACCTGCAGACATGCCGACGATGCTCGCACATGTGGAAGAGAACATCGGACGAATACTGCGTGATGCAAAAGAGCAGCAGTTTTTGCTCATCAAATTTATGAAGTCCCAAAGAGAAGGACTACTACTCCCTGAAAGAGATGATTGGTTCACGGTCCACGACCGAAGCACGACAAACAATACAAATTCGTGGCATATCCACGCAGGAGTCGCGATCTTTTCTCCTGAACAGGAAGAAGCAACTGTCCCTACTGGGGTCACCACTCAGCGCAACTACGAGCATACAAAACAGATTCTTGGTTACCGAGAACTTAGCGCTGATAAGCCACAAGAACTCATGAAGCTCAATGACAGACTGCCTGCATTTTGGACTGATGAGATCTCACGTAGCGGGCATGTGCTCATCATTCCCA
>JAYTPR010000024.1:0-3590 GCA_043747095.1 Candidatus Peribacterales bacterium | reverse complement strand
CCGTACCAGCAGTACCGTTACCAGCGGCAGAGCCGAGAGTCGACGTACCGGAACACGATACCGAGAGAGCACTCGTGACCGTGAACTGCACAACCGTATCGGCTGTGGTTTGGCCAAGAGCCTTGAACGGTTCTGCAACGAAGACAACAAGCGCATAGAGCGCAAGTGTTGCGGATAGACCGACGCTGAGCGCGCGAACGCGACGTTCAGCAGAGAGGGTAGAGTGTCCCATAGGACGGAGGGGGATATGGATATGAATATTTGTTGTGGGCAGGAATTGTATTTCTTCCTGATGTACACATCATACATTATTCTGATGCAATTTGCAATGGTCTTATAAACCGCTTGTCTCTGCGCTTATAAAGAAGCGACTCACAATTGTTAGTGTCAAAAATCCCATCAACATCATCGTTGCAACGGCCAGTCCGCCCATATCATTCTTCGGTGGAGTGTCATTCGTTGCCATGACTGGAGCTGCCGGATGTACCGACGCGAAAGAAGAAGATGACGATAATGAGATAGAGGGAGAACGGGGAGACGAAGAGGATGAGAAAGACGACGCACTCTCAGCCTTTGCAGCAGTAGATGATGTTGAACTCGGCATAACTGAAGACGAGGCGGAACTGGAGCGCGCAGACCACATGGAAGAGGATGCAGCGGCGGCACTCCTTATAGAGGAGGATGCAGAAGAGACATTACCGCTCATGCTCCAGCTGCAATCTGAGCCAAATTGAAGCTTTCTACGTGCGCGGTCGAGAAGGACGATCATTTCGGCGCGATTCAGTCGTTCATTCGGGTTTGCCAGTCGAGCAGTGCCGCTGCCCTGCACAATGCATCGGTCTGCCGCTGTCTGAAGGTCTGCTTTGTACCAGGCATCCGTCGATACATCACGGAAGATCGGAGCAGTGCCGAGTGGTTTGAGTCCATAGAACCGTACGATCATCGCAGCGGCTTCGGCGCGCGTAATAGTGGAGCCCGGCATGACCGTGCACGGATGTGTGCCGATACAGTTGTTGTAGCCGCGCATCCATCCTTTGGTTCCTGCAAATTCTACAAATGTCGCATACCACTGTGACGGGATGACGTCATCAAACTGCAGAGTGCCCGTCAGTTTCTCCGGCACATTGCCGTGCAGCATGCCAAGGACCTTGGCAAATTCGGCGCGTACAGCTGTATCACTGCTGCGGAAGCGTTTCTGCGTCGCATCCAAAATTCCTTTATCCAAGAATGCTTTGAGAGCTTCCTCGTACCATGCACCGGCAGGCACATCCTCGTATCCGGTGTCTGGCGCAGCGGCGTGGGATGGAGCGTCATCGACGTAACAGACGCTGACTCGGCGTGCATCATCGTCCGAGAGTTGCTGAGTGACGATGGAGTCCGTACCAGGCAAACGTCTGCGAGCGATGATGACGGGAATCTGACTTGGTGTGATGGAGCCAAGAATACTCGTCGTGCGACGGCTATTGCCGCCCCTTGCCTGCTCGCTGGAAGAGGAAGAAGGACAGATGTTTGTCGTCACGGTGACGATGGTCGTGGTTCCGCTACCAGTTGTCGTGACGAGTTTCATGAACGTGTACCCGACCGGCGCCATGACGAGTCCGTCGGCATCTGTGGCTTCAATGAGAATGGAGTACGCGGTGTTCTGCTCGATGGAAGCGGGAAGCGTGATGGTAAATGCATAGTCTGATGCCGAGCCTGTAATGGACACGAGAACGCTCGAGCCTGTGACGATAAGTGGGCTTGAGGTAAATGCAGCGCCAGTGCCGATGAGTGTTGCGCGGATACTGCTTTGCAAAATGCCGTTACCCGAATCTTTCACGTGGAATGACACAGTGTTATCCAGCGTTGCGGTGGTCGTGAAACGTGCGGGGTCTTCCGTATCCACAGAACATGTCGAACATCCGTTGGCGATGGCGAATGTGTAGGAACTGGTAGCGGTGTTCGGAGTCGGCGCTAGGTCGCGTGTCGAAATAGAGACGCTGACGGTATCGCCGCCGCCGAAGTTGGATGATGGGTTGATGGTGATGGCGTAGTCAGCGGATGATCCCGTATAACTGAATTGCGGACTCGCCGTGGTATACGTAATGCCCGCAACAGTGACGCTCGTATTGCTGATATCGACACCCGCCCCTCCGTCGATGATGTGGAACGAGACGTTGGTATTTGGTGCGACGTCAGTGGCGCTCTGTGCAGGGACGAAGCTTCCGAAGCTTGGTGCACCGGAGTCCACAGTCGTAAACGAATAGTTATACGTACTCATGACGTTTGGTGGTGCATGCAGATCGGACGCTTCAACGGCAACCGAGATCACTTTGTTTTGCGAGAAGTCGGAGGTCGGGTTGATGGTGATGGTGTAATCGGCGCTTGTTCCCGAATAGCTGAACTGAGGGCTCGAATAGTTATAGACAATCGGGCTGTCTCCGGCTTGTGTCACCGTCACTTGCACCGTGGTGATATCAACACCGAGTCCGGGTGTGACGCCGGCGTTGGCTTTGTAATCCTTGATGTGCATGACGATGTTATTGTTCACGGCGACACCGGTCTGTCCGTTTGTCGGGTTCAGGTTTTGGACATATGGCGCGGCGGTGTCGTCTTCTGTTGTAAATGTCCACACTTGGTTACTGGAGTTTGCGCTCGGTGAAGCGAGGTCACTTCCCGTACCGTGGACGCGGTAGAGCGTGTTGTAGAGAAGAGTTCCAACACTGCTCATCGTGATATTGCAGCTCGGAATACGGTTACTATTCGTTCTCGTACAGCCCGAGAATGTCATCGCTTTACTCGTGCGGTTTAAGCTGTGTACCAATGTGCCGGTCGCAACACCGGCGCCTGCATCACTAAATGTATAGGTAATGCCGGATGTCACAGACACGCTTGTCGCACCGTTTGCCGGACTCAAGCTTGTAAACGTTGGTCCGGTTGCATCGGCTGTGAGAGCAATCGTCAAATTTTCGACACTATCGAGAACGTCAGATCCATTTCCGTTTTGCTGCGCCATGTTTGTATCGATAGTGCTACCGAGCGTGAACTGAAACGGCAAGTAATATGAGCCGCTAGCTGCGAGAACTTTCCAGTACACGTATCCAAGCATTCGGTCTGCTGGTGCGGCACCGGAGTTCACCGGGTTGGTGCCGGTGGCGTCGTAACCGGTGACGTTGATTTCATTGCCAGCGATCGTGTTACTGGGATATGAACCGTAGATACCCGTGGTGTTGATAGCCGTTGCGGCGATGGTGCAGCCCGAACTGGTGTAGGGCTGAATGTAGGTCGGGTTGTAGGGGATGATGACGTCGACGGAGTTTGCATTCAGGCTATCGGTTTGGACTTTGATGTCCGTGCGGAAACAGCGGCCGATGTAGAACGTACTGCCTCCGTCCGATGTGACGATCTTCAAAATTTGTCCGGCTGTCGCTTGGACGCCGATGATCTTGTATCCCATCGCTCCTCCCGTGATCACGAGCACTGCGAGTGCGGTGAACATGTGTTTGCTCCAAGCCTTAAAGCCAGTTTGTACCGAAGCCGATGAGGGACGGAGATCACGACGCACCGGTGACGTTGAGATTGGAAACAGCGTTGGTGAGATCAATACCGTT
>JAYTPR010000023.1:0-1685 GCA_043747095.1 Candidatus Peribacterales bacterium | reverse complement strand
CCTGGCTATTTGGACTCATCGGCAGAATCTAAGGATTTTGCTTGAAACCACGCGGTGAATTCGCTCTCGAAAATCCCCCTTGTGCGGGATTCTATATTTCCCTATGATCTTTCGGCTTAAACCAGCTATGGAAGTCCTCCTCCTCACAGATATCAGCGGCGTCGGCAAAAAAAACGATCTCATCGTCGTAAAGGCAGGCTTTGCCCTGAACCACCTCCTTCCAGAAAGGAAGGCACTCGTCGTCACTCCAAACGTCCGCAAGCGCTACGCTGAGCAAATCAAACACCGTGCCATCGAGCGTGAGCGTGAGCGTGAGATTCAGTTGTCACTCTCCAACACTCTGACTGGAAAGGTTATTCACATTACGGGTAAGGGTTCGAAGGCCGGCAAGCTTTACGCATCGGTCTCTGAGGAACAGATCTCCGCAGCCCTCAAAGAGGAATACAGCATCGCTATCCCTGCATCAGCAATCAGTATTGCCGATCACATCAAGAAGACCGGCAACCACACGGTCACTGTCACGGTTGGAACACAGTCTGTTCCGGTGACCATCGAAGTGAAGTCTATTGCTGAGTAGTCACTGGCTCTCGAGTCGTAAGATTGTTACTCTTTCTTTGTTATGTCGGAATTTGGCGGATTAGAATCGTTTACACCTGGCGAAGGCGGCAATGCTGCCTCAGAAGGCGTGTCTGAAAGCGCAAAACAGCGCTTTGCACAGGCCCAGCAGCAGACAAAGCAGCTCGCAAAGGAGGAAAAGAAAGCTCGTAAGCGAGATGACAAGGTCGCTGGAACCATCAAGCAGTTTTTGGCTGATGACCGTTACTCTCATCTCTTTCAGCTGATCTCAAGACTCGCTGCCATGGACTGTCCGTCCATCTTCATCCTGTCGCTCCTATCACTCATTCATAAAGAATCACTCGAAACGGTGGAAGACTACATTGCAGAACACAAAATGGTTCTGGAAACACCAGACATGACCTCGCTCATCATCGCAGGAAAGAGCAAGCTTCCGCCTGAGCTTCAGGAAAAGATCTTGTTTTGGACGGCGCGCCTTGAGCTTGTCATGAGTACGGACGCCGAAAAAATCCTGAGTCGCCTCATGGTAGACGAAGGCAATATTGATGGCTCTGTGCTGCAGCTTGCAACATTTGTCTTGGTAGACTTCTTCAGTGACTCTGACTCCCCTATCCCCTACGAAGAGCTTCAGCCTCTGACGATCAAAATCCTTCAAGATATCTTGGAGCCATACATGGAAATGATGGAAAAACACTTTGCGGCTCTCAGGGCTGAAAAAGAAGGATCAGGTGACAATGAGTAATCTCAGAAGTTATGAAATACAGCTCCAAGGGCAGGAACCAAAAACGAAAGGTGGGGGCGTGTGGTCTGCCGACTGAGCGTAGCGAAGGAGCGTGGGATTCGTTTTCGGTGCGCTTTCTTTGCTTACTTTCTTTGTCGGGCAGACAAAGAAAGTAAGAAGCTTATCGCTTCAAAACCGCAAGGAACGCATCCTGACTCAGCGTCACTCTTCCCATCTGTTTCATGCGCTTCTTTCCCTTCTTCTGCTTATCCAGAAGCTTGTTCTTTCTTGTGACGTCACCTCCGTACAGGTAACCGGTCACGTCTTTGCGCAGAGCCGAGATGTCTTCACGCGCGATGATCTTGCCACCGATAGCTGCTTGGATCGT
>JAYTPR010000022.1:0-11264 GCA_043747095.1 Candidatus Peribacterales bacterium | reverse complement strand
CTTCAAGTTTTTCGGCGGAAGAATCCGCAATGTCCATCGAAGTCATTTTCTCGTCGGCGGTCAGAAGCCCCTGAGCCTCAACAATCTTAGAAACGAAGTACTCACGCTCCTTATCAGTCAAAGCATCGGAAGTCTTAAGAATGGAAAGCTTACGGACAACATCCGTAGCAGCATTCTGGATGACCTCTTCAGTTTCAGCGACAGCAGCAGGTCCCTCGAAACGCTCGATAAGTGCAGCCTTTACCTGTGTCTCCTCAGCAGGAGTGAGTGGAGCTGCGATCTCAAGTACTTTCCTGATGTCGTAAGGAAGAGCTTCAAGCACTTCCTCATTGTGAGAAATTGCCTGAAGGCGCTTGGCATTCTGATCATCTGCACACTTCGTGCGATCAGTAACCCAATCACCTGCATGATCGAAGCATCCAGCCTCATCTAAAACCGCAATGGAAGACACAGAAGACGACACCGTCGGAGCAGCAGTCCTCAAGTTTCCAGGGGCATCCGTATTCGAGCGTTCCCAAGACCACTTTCCATCCTTCCAGTACCAAGCCCATCCGTTCTCGTAGGTCTGTTCGTCAGTCATCAGCACCCATCCATTCTCCTGAGTCCATACCCAACGGTTACGCTTGTTGTCTTTCTTCGCACGAAACAGCGCAAGACCACCATCACCATTGCCATTACCTTCTTGAGTCCCTACATCCAAGACACGATTCGAAGGCGCCGAACCGCCAAAACCAGGCATATCGCCTCCTGCTCCTGGATCAGCAAATGCGAGTGAACCAAAGCGCACAGCTGTCAGCGTGAGCAATGTGACCGCGAGCATCGACTGCGTTCCGATAAGAACACGGTGATGAGAACGAAGATAGTTCTTGGACATACGTCGGTGGGGAATGTGTATTTGTAAGAACATTATACAATATCTTTCAAAGTAAAGCGAGTATGGTCTGAATCGATGAAATATGCTACAATAAACAGATTCTGTGAATACCAACACCACATCAGTATCGGCAAGGACAAAGCTTCATGCACTGACATGGGGGCTACCTCTTATGCTTGCGATGCTCCCGATCGGACTCCTGAGTGTGTATTCGTATCGAATAGCCTCTGATTCTGTTCGAAGTATCATCCGCGCAGAAGATCTGTCTCAAACCGGAGGCATTGGCGTTCTTCTGCAGCAAGACATTGGCAAAACCGTATCGCTCGCGGAAGCATTTGGGTCAGCTCAAGGAACTCTCAATGCACTCGCTGAAGACGATTCACTGGCACTGATGACAAGGCTGAAAGCGCTTACCCTTGCCTTCCCTGCTCTCGGCAGCGCTGCCATTGCAGATACGAAAGGACTCATCATTGCATCATATCCCGCACATGCTGTCTCATCCGGAAGCTCTGCAGAAGTCGAGCTCGTCACAAAAACAATCGTAAGTGGTAAGCCGAATATTTCTGAAATCCATGCATCGCCATCGGGTAGCGGTACGGTGGTATCTGTTGCGGCACCCATCTTCGGAAGTGGCACGACGAATGTGGTCATTCTCCGATATCGCACCGAGCAAATGACGAAGTGGTTTTCCGGTATCGATGTCACGTCCGGAAGCTCACTCTTCATTCTCGATCACCGCGGGGAAACCGTAGCACGCGCCGGTACGCATGACCGTGACTTTGCTGAGCTGAGCCCTGAAGTGCGTAAAGCGCTGGAAGGGACGCTGCACACATCGGAATACCTCGATCCATACGGAAGCAAGATGGTCGGTACCTTCCTCCCTGTTTCCGTGGGGAAAAATACGTGGGTCATCGTCGCTGAAAAACCAACGAGTGTCGCCTACCGAGACCTTGAGCGTGTTCGCACGAACATTGCACTCGCCGGCGGATTTCTCACGCTCGTAACACTCTGCATGGTGATCATGCTTGCACGCACACATGCACGAAACATCCGACTCAACAAAGAGCTCAAAGATAAAAACCTGAAACTACAAGAAACGGCCGCCATTGTTCAAAGCTCAAATGACGCAATCGTTGGCTTTATGCGCGATGGAAAAATCAGGACTTGGAATAGCGCTGCTGAAAAAATATTTGGCTGGAAGGCGAATGACATCATGAGTCAGTCAGTGGCTATGATCATTCCGAAAGAAAAACGTGATGAGTTTGCCGAGTTGCTTACAAAAGTGAATGCAGGTGAAACGATTCAAAATTTTGAAACGATTCGTCAAAAGAAGGACGGAAGCACGGTGCCAGTATCAGTAACTCTCTCCCCTATTCGAGACGAACAGGGCAACGTCGTCGCCGTCTCATCCATCGACCGCGACACAACAGAACGCAAGCGCATCGAACAAATGAAGGACGACTTTATCTCATTTGTAAGCCATCAATTGAAGGCTCCAATTACGGCAATTCGCTGGACACTCGAGTCCATCGTAGACGGTGACTACGGTGACATTCCTGAGAAAATGAAGAAGCCACTCGAAGATATTCGCGGTGTGAACGTCCAAAACTTCCAACTCGTAAACGATATCTTGAATGCTTCCAGAATTGATCGCGGTGTCATCGCAGTCGAAACAAAACCGATGCTGCTGTCGGAGATCGTGACGCGATCGCTACGAGATTATAAAGTAGCAATTGAAAAAGCTGGCCTCTCACTCACGGTCATCGATAGTCCAGAGCCGCTCACAGTACTCGTCGACCTCGAAAAAGCAGCTGAGTCGGTGACAAACAGTTTAAGTAACGCCATTAAGCACACGAAGACCGGTGGACTCACCGTGAGGCCCTATCGTGATGGTGACTTCGGCTGCATTGATGTGACAGATACCGGAGAAGGCATGCCGCAAAACATTATCGATAAACTCTTCACTCGCACTGGCATCCTCGGAACCAATACGGTTGCCGAAAAAAGTGCGGGTCTCGGACTCTACATCGCAAAGCACTTCATGGAGATTCAAAATGGCGAAATCCGAGTGACATCCACGGTTGGGAAAGGCACAACCTTCACATTCCGCTTGCCGATAGCCAAAGCAGGTACTTGATAAATTACTGCATTTATCGTATAATATCTTTGAAACACATACCCCAATCCACCATGAAGAAACGCCCAGCCCTTTCTGCGTCAGTCGCGCTCGTCTCAATGATGTTCGGCGCAGTAGCCGGCGCATTCTACGATGAAATGGTCTCGCTCAAGAGGGAGCTGCAGCTCTACGAGTCTGCCCACGCTTCGGATTTCGGTGATGTCCTTTCGCAGCTTGATGAGATCACGGGTTCCGTCTTTACGGACGTGAAAGATAAAGATTGGTTCCAACCGTACGTCACGTCACTCGCTGAGTGGAATATCGTCTCCGGTTATAAGGACGCGAAAGGAAAGTCTACGGGGATGTTTAAGCCGGGCAACTCCGTCACCATTGCAGAGGCTCTAAAAATGGCAATGAAAGCAGCGAAGGTTGATGAAACCGCCTGCACCGCAAAACCTGCACACAAAGAAGTTATCGGCCACTGGGCACAGATGTATGTAGCCTGCGGAGAGAAAATGAGTCTGCGTATTTTTAAGTCCGAGACTGTCGACCTAAACCGTTTGGCTACACGCGCTGAAGTTGTGGCGATTGTTCTGGATACGTTTGGCGACAAAGTTCCTGCCATGTTCTCAGACTTCACCGACACCACAAAGTCTCCGTACGAATCCGATATCGCATACGCGAACGTCCTTGGCATTGTTTCTGGCGATAAAAAGCCAGACGGTACTCCGAAGGGAACCTTCCGTCCTGGTGCCGCCATTAACCGCGCCGAAGTAACGAAGGTCGTCTACCAGCGCCTAAAGATCCAAGCAAAAAAAGAGCTCGCTTCGCAGGGAACTCCAGCCATTTAGGCTACGGCAGAACCTTCGAAAGGCTTGTCGTATCGATCATCATGATGCGCGGGAGCTTGAAAAAGTCATCCTTCTGGATTGCCCAACGCGGATCCATGATGGAACCTGTGATGTAGCCAGCCTTTGCCGCATGTTCGCGAACAGTTTTATTTGAAGCTGTCGATGGATACGCGATGTGACGAACCGGCTTCCCAGTGAGAGCTTCAAGTGCAGCTTTACTTTCAAAAAGTTCCTGATCAAGCCGTTTCAGTGACAAATTCGTCATGGTTGCATGATCAATGGTATGCGACTGAATATCCATACCCGCATCCGACATCTCCTTTACCTGAGCCTCAGGAATGAAGCCTTTATTCTTCAGGCGATTTGTAACGAGGTAAAAAACACCAATCTGATTGTTCTTTTTGAGTTCTGGAAACGCGAGTGAGTACTGTGTTGTGTTGTTATCATCAAATGTAAGAACGATAGGCTTAGTCGGACCTGTGATTTCCCCGTTCATGATCGCAACATACGTATCAAGGCTAATCGTCGTGTAACCGCGGTCTTTTATCCATGTAAGTTGCTTAGAAAACACATCAGGCGATACTGACATTTTGTAACTCCATGTCGATGTCGGATATGTTTTGGTGGAGCGAATGTGGTGGTAGACGAGAATCGGAATTTTTTTCACCGGTACCATGGACGAAACCGACGAAGCAGCATCGCAGGAATCTGCGGCTGCAAGTCCTGCAACCGAAACAACCATGATAATCGTAAGAAACGCTGCAAGTACGGCTGACTTCTTCATGGAAATCATTGTAACAGATAATGCGGGGCCATCGTAGTTCTGTATCCATAATACGGAAGTAGCATCGCTACAGGGATTCCACTACAGTCAACGCAATGGATCAATCAACCGTACAACGAAATTTCAAACGATGGAACGACGCGCTGCAATCGCGAGTCGCAAGAAACATGACCGATCTCTACGCACCAGAATTCACCTTACTTCCGACGATTCTCGGAAGATTTATCCATGATACAGCAGGAGCCGATGCATATTTCGAGCTTTTCCTCAGCCAAGAACCTCATGCAGAAATCGTAGAAGAGGAACATCAAGACATCACTCCAGATTGTTACATTCATGCAGGTACATACAGGTTCACGTTTGATCCGGCGGCGAAACGTGAGCCGCTCGAAGCTCGCTTCTCTTTCGTGTGGCGTCGTGAAAACGGCGGGGAGTGGCTCATCATGCACCATCATTCATCGCAAAAACCTATCAATCGGTAACGTGGTGGACGATCTCGGGATCGAACCGAGGACCTTGCGAATGTGAATCGCACGCTCTAACCAGCTGAGCTAATCGTCCGAGGGTGTGAATGATAGTCTTGCAACAAGCATCGCGTGGCGCTTTTTGTATAACGCTCCGTTTCACGGAGCTAGGCCAGCTGAGCTAATCGTCCGTGGATGTTAAGGCATTCGTCCTTATTCAAAGCCGCAGAAGGATACGGTGATGCCCCTACCCCGGCAAGTCAGCTATTGCTACACTTTCGAAGATGCAACCAAACGACGTTTCAACGCTTTTGACCGAACATCAGATCTCCGCGCAAGCGGAATCATTGCCGCTCGGCATTCATTTCGAACTTGAATCGCTCGAAGTGCTCAATATGTCCGAAGAGCGCCACTACTGGTCAGCTGTTCGTAGATTTTTGATCAGAAGCATCGTACGAAAGTATGTGAAACCGCCTTTTGAATTCCTCGACATCGGCTGTGGCAATGGAAGTCTCCTCAAAAGTTTGGAACATGCGTTCCCAGGATCACATGCGACGGGTGTGGATGGATATTTGGAAGCGCTCATCAATGCTCGACGTCGGACCAAAACCGCAACGCTCGTTTTGCAAGACCTCGCGAAGCAAACCTGGCAAGAATTTTCCAGAACATACAACGTCGTGACACTTCTCGACGTGCTCGAACATCTCGATCAACCGGAGGATGTCCTTCGGCACGTCCGCACACTCCTTAAACCAAAAGGAATCGTCATCGTTTCCGTCCCGGCACACCAATGGCTCTGGAGCGAGCGCGACGTGTTTTTAGGCCACCGCAAGCGCTATAATCGCATGACACTGCGCGCACTTCTGGAACAAAGCGGCTTCCGCGTCCATCACACCAGTCATCTCTTCTCGTACCTCACGTTTCCGGCACTTCTTCATCGAAAAATACTCCCAAAACTACTAAGCACGTCCGGAAAAAATATCGAAGAACGCGAACTCAGGAAAATTCCATTCGTCAACGGCATCATGACATGGATCGGAGCATTCGAAGCATTCATTTCACTCATGATTGGGCTGCCGATTGGCACATCCGTGTACGTAGTTGCCGAAAGAACAGCTGACTAACGCACGTGCCAGATGCTCCAACCGGATCCTTTCTCTGAAACGGTGAAATATTTGTCAGGAATCTTCCAATCGGGATTGTTTTTTTCATCCCACAGTACAAGTGTCGCGCTATAACGCGAGAATGCGCTCTTCGGATCAGCATAGACATGATCGCACGCCTTCTTTGAGAGACCGAAATCCCGCTGTAGAACATTTTCAACCTGCGCTTTACCGGCAGCGCTCAGCTCTTTCACGTCGAGCGGAAGCCACTCCGTATCTGCTTTCTTGCCAGTTGCGAATTGGATAAGACAGTAACGCTCAGCAAGCTCGGTAAAGGGAACAAGCGTGTGTCGCATGAACGGCGTAAAAATGAGATCGTGATCCGTATACGTCCCGACGATGAGCGATGAATTCCAATCCGAAATGACAGTCTGTTTTTCAATGATGCGATTGAGCGCTAGTACAGAAGGAGCAAGATGTTGATACTTCTGCCAGTGGTTGATGGGCAGAAAAATGGATGCGCGACCGTAGTAATCCGAAAATGCAGCGAGCAGAAATACGCTTCCAACGATCGCAGCCGACACTTCAAACGTCGCTCTCACGCGCGAACCGAGAAAGACAAGTACGAGCAGCATGGAAATCATGCAGACGTATGGATAATAGTGAGTCCAAAACGACAGTACCTGTCCATGAACGAACTGCTGGTGCGTCACGGCTACGAGCGCAAGCAGCATAGCCAAAAGCGGCAGCAACCTGCGCCTATCGGACTGACGACTGATGGCAAACGCTGAAAGAATGGCGAGTAACACGAGCACGATGCTTCGAGGCAGCGACTCAAATTCGCGTGCATGAATCAGAGAGCTACGAAATCCTGCATCGGCGGAGGCAGGATCATGACTATTCATCCAAATCATGAACAAAAACGGAGAAGCGGTAGCCAGTGCAATCACCCCCGTTGTAACGGCCTGTATAACAAAGCGTCCCAGTGCCTTCCAAGTCCTATGCCGCGCTTCCGCAATGACTGTGAGCAGGATGATGCAGCCGAAAACTCCCCACACGTAGGTCCAAGCCCAAAAATAGATGCCCGGCAATATGCCAAGAAGAACTCCAAGAATGACGGAACGAATACGAGACGGATTTTTCCACCAATCGGTCAGAAGAATGAGGATGAAAATAGCGAGAGGCAAACTCCATGACTGGTGGACAACTCTCCGGAGCGGTCCAATGAGAAGGAAGAAAAGAACCGCACTGCCGATGACCGCATCACGTCGACGGATGCCAAAGCGCAAAGCCAAATGCGCAAAAAGAGGCATCAAAAGAGGTGCAATGAGAATGGACAGGAGAATGGTGAGAGATGGTGCCGAGATACCACTCCACGAAAACAGTGTTCCGGCGACGCTTTCTGGCAGCGTCATTTGCAGACCCTTCGGAGCTTCAGGTCCACTCACAATAGAATTAGACACATCGGAAAACGGATGATGCATCGCTTGGTTTACACGCATGATGTACTGCGACTCATCTCCTCCCTTATAGAGAATGCCCTGGAAACCAGGCTGGATCATCGTCCGAAGCGGTGAAGCAGCAAGCAAGAGCACTCCTCCGATGTAGAGTGTGAAGAGAACTGACCCGAGCGAGCGCTGATATGTATTCACGGCTGACAGTCTAGCAGCGCCTTCATCTTTCGCGATATACTGACGGCATGATCCGGACACTGACCATCATCTATACGACGGGAACGGGTCACACTGAATTCGTGGTTGATACGGTCATTGCAGCTCTTGCAGGTTTTTGCCCTAACGTGCGCATCGCAAAACAGCGCGCAGAAATTTCCAAACCCGAAGATATGATGAAAGGCGACGCCCTTCTACTTGCATGCGGCACATGGAACACAAACAACGCAGAAGGAATGCTAAGTCCCTACATGCATGACTTACTGGTGGTACGTGCAGCCAAAGAAGACCTAAAAGGCATGCCAACTGCCGTCATCGGACTTGGAGACGAACGATATTTCTTCACCGCAAAGGCAGCAGACAGAATGGTGGATTACTGCGGGACGCATAATGCAAAATTATTGCTACCAGCCTTGAAAATCATCAACGAACCGTTTGATCAGACCCCGAAGATTCAAGCCTGGACGAAGGAATTTGTTGCAAAAATCTCAGTGTTACCCGTCACCGCACAATGAGCCGTATCTCGCTCAAAATCGCAGGCTCGTCAGGCCAAGGACTCGATTCCATGGGCGACATCGTATCGAAAGCGCTCAAAAGGAGCGGCTACTGTGTGTTCGGTTACCGCGAATATCCTTCACTCATTAAAGGAGGGCACGCAAGTTTTCAGCTCGACGTGTCTGATGAGAAAATTGAGAGCACTGAAACGAAAGTGAATGTCGTCATCGCGTTTAACCACCATGTTCTTGAGAAGAACATCACTGACTTGAAGCCCGGAGGCATCCTCATTCACTCGATGCCGAACTGGAAGTACTCACCTGCGGATCAAAAGCTCATTGACCGCCTGAGTCTCAGCATGGTGTATCTGCCAGTGGAAGACATACTTGCAAAACTTGGAGCAAAACCGGTCCTCACCAACGTACTTCTCACGGCATTCGTCTGGTCGATGCTCGGACAAGACATCGATACGCTCAAAAAAATGGTCGGTGAAAGATTTGCGAAGAAGAAAGACCTGCTGGATCTCAACATGCGCTGCATTGACGAAGGCATCCGACTGCAAAAAGAACATAACCTCACGGTTAGTATCCCTAAGCCAAAAAAAGAGTGGCAGAAATACATGATCATCACCGGAAGCAAAGCCATGGGACTCGGTGCCGTGCATGCGGGCGTGCGTGTGTACGCCGGTTATCCGATGACACCAAGTTCTCCCCTTCTATCATTCATCGCCGAGATTCAAAACAAGACCGGTATGGTGATAAAACAGGCGGAAGATGAGATCACAGCGGCGCAATTTGTCTCCGGTGCCATGCACATGGGAACGCGCGCACTCACCGGCACCTCCGGCGGAGGCTTTGATCTCATGAGCGAGACTGTGTCACTCAATGCGATCATCGAAAACCCTTCTGTGTTTGTTCTCGCGCAGCGTCCTGGTCCGGCTACGGGTCTTCCAACGTGGACTGGGCAGGGAGACTTGCTGATGGCCATCGGAACATCACACGGAGAGTTTGCGCGTTGTGTTCTGTCGGTCGCCGACGCAACGGATTCGTTCTATCTGGTGAATGAAGCGTTCAACATCGCCGAAAAATATCAGATCAGCGTGATTCTCATGACGGACAAGCAGACGATGGAGGCTCTCTACACCGAACAGCTGTACGACCAGAAGAAAATCACCATCGACAGAGGCTCGCTCGTCACGGATCCAGAGCAACTGAAGAAGCTGAAGTCGTCAGACAGGTATGATCCGTCTGCAAAAGACGGCATTTCGCCTAGGTGGCTTCCTGGAGCCAAGGCTGCGACGTACGTTGCGCAGGGTGACGAGCACGATGGGGAAGGAACTGTGGATGAAACTGCCGACAATGCGATCAAGCAGATGGAAAAGCGTATGCGAAAAATGACTGCACTCACTGCGTCACTTCCGGAGCCCGAACTTTTTGGCGCAGAGAATCCCGAAATCCTGCTTGTCGGATGGGGCAGTACGAAATCGGTCGTCATCGATGCACTACAATCCGAAGAATTAAAGAAAAAGAAGATCGGCTATCTGCACTTCACTTATCTATGGCCACTCAAGACCGAGAAATTTGAAAAACTAACAAAGTCAGTCAAGAAAACCATTCTCATCGAAGGAAATTTCCAAGGACAACTCGGCATGATGCTCCGTCAGCAGTGCGGAATCGCCATTGAATCTAAAATTTTGAAGTACGACGGCCGACCGTTCTTCGTTGACGAGCTTGTTCGCCTCATCACCCCCCTTCTTCCGTAATCATGGCCATCAAACTCGACGCCACAGGCCCCGTGATGAACGATTTTCACAGTGAGAACCGCTGCACATGGTGCGACGGTTGTGGAAATTACGGTATTTGGACGGGCATCAAGTCCGCACTGACGGAACTGAAGATCGGACCTGACCAGTGCCTCCTCTGTTTTGACGTCGGCTGTCATGGAAACGGCAGCGACAAGCTGAAGGGATATCGCTTCCACGGACTCCACGGACGCGTTCTGCCATTTGCAGCAGGCGCGAAGATTGCGAACCCAAAACTTCCCGTCATTGCGTTCGGGGGCGACGGCGCCAGTTTCTCGGAAGGCATCGGACACCTTGTCCATGCCGTACGCAGTCACTACCCCATCACGTTTGTATTACACAATAACGGGAACTACGGCCTGACAACGGGTCAGTCGAGCTCGCTCACGCCGCAAGGTCAGCCCATGAACACTGCGCCGAACGGCATGCCGGAAATGACGCTCAATTCTATGGACTTCATCTTCTCGCTTGAGCCTACGTTCGTGGCTCGTGCGTTCTCGGGGGACATCAAGCAAGTTACCGCTGTGCTGAAGGAAGCCATCCGTCACCGCGGCTTCGCATTCGTGGACATCCTTCAGGCATGTCCGACGTACAACAAGTTCGCAACACACACGATGCTCATGGAGAAGTACTACAAAGTGGAAGATGAAGGACATGACACGAGTGATTTTAAAAAAGCGCGCGAGCTAGCTATCGATACGAGCAAGCGCATCGCAACAGGCATCCTCTACCGCACGGAAAGCGTACCGAATTTCTACGAACGGCTCGTACCGCGCCAAGGAAAAACCACCACCACAGTCGAAGAAGTGGAAAAATTTGATGTCACAGAACTCATGAAAGAGCTTCTATAGCAAAGGACTGGAGAACGAGTGCTGGACTCATCCCCTTTCTTTTTTCTGGGTCAAAAATAATCTATGCAACGAGGTTTCCATGCGTACCTCTGCATGAAAAGTCCCTATCATGACATTGCCCTGACGGAGTAAGACCGGCTCGCCACGAAAACGAGAGAGCACCTCCACACCTTTGCCAACCGCGCTAATTTTGGGAGCGCGAATGAACGCAACTGGCACCGGCTTTCGAATACCTGAGATTTTCAAGTCTGCCTC
>JAYTPR010000021.1:0-7916 GCA_043747095.1 Candidatus Peribacterales bacterium | reverse complement strand
GAAGATAATATCTTCCCGCATCACGAATGTGAGATCGCTCAGAGCGAATGTTCGACTGGTACGCATCCGTTTGTCAGGACGTGGCTCCACAAACGACGTATCGACCTCGCCGGAGAGAAGATGTCTAAAAGTCTTGGCAACGTGCTCAGTATTCCTGACATCGTTGCAAAGGGCTTTTCAGCCCTCGATATTCGGTATTACTTCCTCTCCGTACACTATCGCACCAATTTAAAGTTTTCTTTTGAGGGACTAGAGAGCGCACGCAAAGTGCGCCTCAAGATTGTCGAATGGATGGAAACATTTATTACTAATGCAGCGTCCGCAGTGCCACATCCCAAAGGAGAAACAGATCCTGCGATCGAATCTGCGAGAAAAGAATTCAAAGATGCGATGGATAGTGATCTCAATACGCCAGGAGCACTCGCTCCGGTATTCACGCTCATGAATCACTATTACTCGCTACGCACACAGAAGACTCCTCTCTACAAAGAAGATGTCCGTGCACTTGAGGAATTTCTACAGATGGTACGTGCGACATTTGGCTGCTTCGAGTCGGTGGCTTCTGCAGTGCCTATGGAGGTACAGGCGTTGCTTACCGAACGTGAGCAGGCGAGAGCTGCCAAAGATTTCAAAGCATCTGATCATCTACGCGATGAGATCAAAAAGCTTGGATGGGAAGTGCGCGATGCAGAAGGGAAGCAGACGGTGAAGAAATTATAAGCAGGGGATTTGTCTCGTGCACGTATTTTTTTGTGTGTAGATTTTTTCGTGGCGCCTCAGACATAGAGTGATGGAGGATTTTTTGTGATGTCATACCTCACACAGAAATATCTCTGTTGACCTACAAAAAGTCGTCATAAAATTCTTTTGATCAGGCTGTTACTTATCATCCTGAAAGTGCATCGACGCTCTGCGAATGATGCACAATACGAAAAACAGGGTGGGGGATTGGGCTAAAAACGCATTAAAAACATGCCAATTGCACTTTCCAGCCACTTTTTCTGTGACGACCTGTTTCCCCTACATTTCTGTTGGGTTTCTCATCAGTCATGTCTAGAAACTTTTCCACAGGTTTTGTGGAAGAGATCATTGTCTTCTGGACTCTTGGTGAAATGACGATAAAACGGCTTCCACAAGCCAAATAGTATCTGATATGAAAAGAAAACATGTCAACATGATAACTAAAAATTACTTTTCCGATGGGGGAGTTCACGAGGCCAAATGTATGTTCACAATGAACACGATATTTGATCAATATCATTCATCTTTTTATGGACCTATAAAAAAGCGCTAAAAGAGCGTGTTTTTCCGCATAAACAAGCATGTTTTTGGCATTCACAAGCCCACTCTGCCACTGCAGAAAGTTGTAACAATTATCGATCGACTGCGTTTCCTGTGTTGCACGGGAACTAGTGCGCTCTCTTGCGTCACGCAAGCCAAAGCCGCTATCCTCTCCCCGATCAGGTTATTTTTTCGCCCTCGCGGCGACAACATGACACGCTGAAAAGCACTGATTACGTGCACGCTCATTGTCACACCGGCCACCCCCTTCCCTTTTCGGGATAGCAGGGGCTCACACATGATTCTCCCACCTTTGGTGTGGAGTTACCATCGTGCATAACGTCTTAGTCACAAGAGAAGAATGCTGTCGATCCGTATGCACTCTTTATGATTAAGGAGACGTTTTCCTTCTGGAAGACACCTAATACGACGATAGCTAACAGAGTCCGTTAAGGGTTCTGTGCCTTCTGACAACCCAATTTGTCATTTATTTCTCTTTCACTTCCCTACACCTTATCTATATGGACATTTCTCGTTTGAAGAAAATGTTCGCAGGTGTCTCGGCAACGGCAATCATGCTCTCGCAAGTCGCGACAGCAGTTGCTGCTTACTCAGACGTTCCTGCGGGTGTGTGGTACGAGGACGCCGTCAGCGCCTTTATGGACGCCGGCTACTTGGACAGCACACAGACAAAATTCCGCGGACAGGACAACGCGAACCGCGCTGAATTCGTCAAGCTCGTCGTCGAGCTCAATGGCGGCGTCATCAACACTGCTCCGGCTGTGCCGAGCTTTGACGATGTAGCCACCGGCGCCTGGTACTACAAGTACTTCGAGGAGGCCGGCAAAGAGGGATGGGTCCGCGGTGACGGTTCTTGCTACGGCAAGCACCCTTGCTACGCTCGTCCTTCAGCCAACATCAACCGCGCTGAAGCAGCTGCAATCATCGTCCGCGCTTTCGGGCTCGAGACGGCTGGTTCCGCTCCTCAGTTCGTTGATAACCCATCCGGCCAGTGGTACACGTCTGATATCCAGACGGCTGCCGATCACTGCGTCCTCCAGGGTGACGATTCCACGGGCCGCGTACGCCCAAGCGACAACATGAACCGCGCAGAAATGGTGGTCATGTTGCACCGCGTAGACCAGGGTCTTACCTACGGATCTGACTGCGGCACAACCGTTGTCTCCACTCCAAAGGTAAAGAACGCTGTTGCTACATCTGCAATGGTTGTAGAGGTTCAGTTCAACGTTTCTGTCGACGAGACAGCTGCGAAGGACAAGAGCCACTACACGGTTACGGGCTCACCTGAGCTCCCAATCGACTCTGTTGTCATGACGTCCAAAGACACGGTTGAGCTCACGCTCAGCACGGCTATGGATGCTGGCAAGACCTACACCCTCACTGTCGTCGACATGATGACAACTGACGGTAAGAAGTTCTCTGACTCCACGACGTTCTCCGGTTACACGAACCTCGTTCTTGGAAACGGAGTTCTCGAGGCCACGCTTTCTGCTAAGAACCCAGTTGGAGACACTGTTCCAAAGGGTGCTCAGGGAGTTGTCTTCGTTTCTCTCGACCTCACAGCTTCGTCCGATGACGTCGTGCTCGAGAACCTCACGGTTCTTCACGAAGGTTTCGGTGACAGCGCTGATTTCTCCGGTATCTACGCAATCGTTGACGGTGCTCGCGTAACACGCAAGCGCACGATCGATACTCAGTCGTACACCGCTACGATCCGCTTCACGACTCCTCTCGTTGTTCGTGCTGGCAAGACTGTCACCCTCCAGATCGCTGGAGACTTGACGACGTCTGCAACGACCGCTTCTGAGCACGCGCTCACGGTTGAGCTGCCAACGGACATCATCTCTAACGCTAAGTCCGTGACGGGTAATTTCCCACTCAAGGGCAAGGCTTTCCGCGTGGCTGCTGTGTCTTCGGGCACGGTTTCCATCGCTTACCGCTCTGTCACGCCGTCCAGCATCAAAGTTGGCGACAAGGCAGCGAACATTGGTAAGTGGGAAGTCGACATCAACTCCACAGAAGACCAGACCCTCTACTCGATGACTATCGAGAACGATGGTACGGCTTCTGACGGTGACTTCACGAACATCGTTCTCCGTCGCTCTGACGGTACGGTTCTCACGAAGACTGTTGCCGCTACGGTTGGTGACTTCGCTACGCTCGTTTTCGACCCACCATTCACGGTGCTCGAGGGCGACAAGATCACGATGAACCTCATCGCTGACATCAAGGGTGGTGCAGCCAAGAACATCAAGATTCACTTTGATGAGACTGGCGACATCTTCGCTGTTGGTTCTCTCTACGGTTACGGTGTGAACGGCCAGCTTTACGGCTCCGCTATCACCCTCCCAGTTGAGACTTCCACGCTCCCAGCTACGGTTACGATCGACGCTGGTCAGTTCACGATCTCCATCGACGGTCCAGTTACTCAGCAGTACACGCGCAAGGATAAGAACGCGATCCTCGCAAACGTATGGTTCGAGACTGGCGGCGAAGATGTAGACGTTGAAAACCTCTTCATCACGATTCAGGGTACGACCGCTACGGGTGGATCCTTCCTTGGTTCCACAGGTGGACGTCTTGCACCTACAGCTGCTGACTCCATCGCTGAAGCTCTCGAGAAAGTTGAGCTCCGCAACACCACGACAGGCCGCACCATCTCTGGTGTTCGTCTCACTGGTTCTACGGATGCAGGAACATCTCAGAACACAGGTGTTGGTTCATTCCAGGTGTACCGCTTCGATGACTTCATCGTCAGCGGCAAAGAGAAGTACGAGTTCCGTGTGAACTTCATCGACAACTCGGGCACCAGCGCTGCTGCTGTCCCAGCTAACGGTGACAAGTTCCGCATCCACATTTGTGGAGAGGCAACTCACAACCTCAACACCTCAAACGACCTCGTCGCTAACACGACTGGTTGTACGATGGGTGGATTCTTCCTCACGACGACTACGTCGTACCAGATGAAGATCACTGGAGTCTCTACGAACGACCGCATTGGCGACTATCGCCCAGGCGGAACCGTTACGGGTAACTTCCAGGAGGTGAAGTCTGCAGGTCTTACAGTCACGGGCAAGGCTACGGCCACGCTCGACACGGCTGTTGAGAACTCCAAGAACATCAACCTCATCCGCTTCGAGGCTCGCGCTTCCGAGGCTGCTGACATTCTTATCACTGACCTCATCTTCGAGGCTGCAACCGGTTACTCGCTCGTCAACGCTCAGAACTATTCTGTCTGGGTCGACACGAACGATGACGGAGTTGTCGACACCATTCTCCAGAAGGGTGTTGCTGCTCAGTCCGGTCAGGTTAGCTTCGACAAGATGACTGGCGGTGGCTACGTAATCCCGAAGCAGAAGTCTGTTGTCTTCGAGGTTCACGGTGACATCTCCGCTTCCTTGATTGGTACATCCCCTGTTATCGCTCTGCGTTTCGACACGGGTTCTACCTTCATTCAGGCTGAGCAGGTCAACGATGGCTCATCGCTTTCTGGCATCCAGGCTAAGGACCCTGCTAACGGAACGATTGCTTCCAACGGAAGCTTCACCGCTGGTGGTGCTACAGCTGAGATCCAGGTATTTACGCAGTACTCCACGCTCTACACGCTTCGTCCACAGGGTGACCTTTACGTCACCAAGTCCTCGACGCCTGTACGCTCCAGGCAGCTCCTCGGCGGCACACTTGCTGACGAGATCCTCCGCCTGCAGTTCCACGCTGAGTACGAAGACATCGATGTGACGGACCTCGTCTTCACGGGATCCGGCGCAGCAGCTAGCTCGATCGCTACAAACGTCGATCGCATCGAGCTGTACAAGGTTGGTGCAACGACTCCTTTCGCTTCTGCAACAGTTGCAGGATGTGGAACGGATGCTGTCGCTTCCAACTCGATGTGTGCCAAAATGAAGAACCAGGAATTCATCGTTCCTAAGGGTTCAAACACGAACATCTTGGTCCGCCCGCGCATGCGCACGGACGTTGATGGCGCCGTCGCCGGCGTAGACGTGATCCTTGACCTCAACAGGACGGCTAGCACCTCTACAGGTTCTATCCGCGCCCGCGGTCTCTTGTCCAGCAACGACCTCGACGGAAACGACGGTGACGCTACTCCAGAAGGAGAAGTGTTCATCGGTATCGCTTCTGCTTCCAGCCAGTACAACGCGAAGATCGCTGGTGGATTCAACGAAGTTGTTCTGAGCAAAGTCACGGCTATCACGAACGCCGATCCTAACGCTAACGGCACCGCTATCCCGACAGGTGCTGGTCGTCAGATCGCTCAGTTCAAGTTCGCAACCGCTTCGGCTAATAACCTGAAGAACGGAACGAACAAGTGGACGCTCTCTGGTGTTATCTTCAACGTTAACGCTACGAACGTTCTCCTTGGTACTGGTGACCAGACATCTACTTCCACATCGGACTTCAAGCTTTACAACAAAGCTGACCCGACAGTGAAGCAGACCTGTATCTCCAACAAGGTAACGGCTTCCGGTTCTAACCTCCTTGTCATCTGTGAGGCGATCAACATTCGCTCCAGCGTGAACACGGAAATCGACCCAGGTACGGACACTACGTTCGTTCTTGAGTCCGAGGTTGTGAACGGCAAGATCTCCAACTCGTCTACGTCGACCCTCCAGGTGTCGATCCAGTCGTACACGGATGATCCAAAGGCCACGGTATTCGGCACTTCGAACGGTAACTCTCACCTTGTCTGGAATGACAAAGACAACGGTGGTTCTACCATCTTCAAGTGGGTCGAGTACCCAGACACAACCATCAACGGTACGAGCTATAACGGCTAGTACAGTTGTGGTCTGATCTCGCCTTCAAAAGCTTGATACAGCAGAAAGCCCTCTCCGAAAGGAGAGGGCTTTTTTGGTGGTGTTTTTAAACCGCATCTCCCTAACGGTCCTCATCCTCAATCCTTCTCCATTGATATGGAGAAGGAAGCTCAGTTGCTTTTGTTACCTGAGAAACAAGTCCCCCTTCTCCACCGCAGTGGAGAAGGGCCGGGGATGAGGACAGGGCTATCCTAAGAGTTTCCTCTTCACTTCCAGCAGCCGTTTCATCATCGGCTTGAGCACGATCATCTGCTCAGGCGGATAGCTCACGATAGTGCCGCCGAACTTGCGCTTAAAATCACTAATCCCCTGCCAGGGATCATGGGGTCCTGCATTCTCAGGGCTGATGCCAAGCAGGTCGTAACGTGTGCATCCGCGTGCTTTGGCTCGTCGTATAGCTTCCCATTGCAGAAGGTACGGTGCCATGAGGTTTCTGTGTTCGTAGGACGAAGCCCCGTAGTAATAGAAGCAATTCGCGGAAGGGCCACCCAGGCCTACCCCACCATTCTTCGCTTTGCTCAGAATGTCGGGGACCCCGGCAGGTGTCCCTCCCACGGACCCAAAGTCTGCACCACGCTTGTTTACCTGTGTGCTAGGCCATACCACACCTAAAAGGCCTGCAATGGGTCTAATTTCGTGCTTTGCCAGCAAAAGAAAGCTTCCCTCGAGACCTGAAAGAAAGCGCTCGTAGTGCGATTTTTGCGAGATTTTGAACCCATCCCTGCCACCTGTGCTCTGAAGGAGCTCGTAGAACGCAGGAATGTCGTTACTCGTCCCTTCCATTACCTCGATGCCGTGCTTCTTTGCGAGTGTGATGTTGTATCTCCCCTTCGAGTGCATCTGACTGAGAATCGTATCCTCAGACTGAGTGAGATCAATCACGCGCGTAGCTTCAGGTTGTACGTGTCGTGATGAATGAACGAACGTGGCAGAAGAGTGGATAATAGGAAGTGCTGGAGAAAGGTACAGTGCGAGACATTTTTTTCTTTTCGCATCGTCGATAATCCGAGAAAGAAGCGGCGCATCGTCGGTCGCCGTTGTGAAGAGTGGCCCGCGCGGAATATCCCACGTACTAAAACCACCCGCCGTCGTATCGATGACGACAAGAGCCGAAGCTTCAATAGTCGAATTATCCCTTACATAGGCGTAAATTTGTACCTTTCGTCCGAGTGATTCTTGGTACGTTTTCCATTCTAAGGATTGCCACAAATTTCCCTGCGCATGTCCGCGCACCCACGCGTCGTAGGTCTGAAGTTCGGCCGGAGTTTTGAGGATGCGAATGTTCATGGATGCATTGACTTGGGTCATGTCGCACTCGACAATCAACCGTAAGAAAATGATTGAGAATTCGTCTACAGTATTGATCTCACTTCCCGATTCTCCAACCCCTTCATGGCTCACACACTCCCCGCACTCCCCTACGCTTTCGACGCACTCGAGCCGCACTTTGATGCGAAGACGATGGAGGTACATTATAGCAAGCATCACCAGACGTACGTGGACAAACTCAACGCTGCGCTCGACAAGCACCCAACGCTGCATGAGAAAACAGTGGAGGAGCTCGTGGCAGATTTGGAGATGGTTCCAGAAGATATTCGTGGAGCTGTGCGAAACCACGGCGGGGGACACCTCAACCACTCCATGTTCTGGCAACTGCTTGCACCAAATGCAGGTGGGCAGCCTACAGGAGCGCTTCTAGAAGCCATCAATAAGAAGTTTGGTAGCTTTGACGCCTTCACGACCCAGTTTTCTGATGCAGCAGCCAACCGCTTTGGTTCC
>JAYTPR010000020.1:0-1360 GCA_043747095.1 Candidatus Peribacterales bacterium | reverse complement strand
TTTTTTGTGTGTGTTTCACCTCGTGCGTACGCGCGCGGGGAAATCTCTTTATTTTAGCATAAAAACGCCAAAATTCCTAGATACGAATACATGGCTTTTACCGTCTTTGCGCTTGCCGTATCACGTCCGCCATACGCTCTGCGACAATCAGATTTCCTTCATTGGAAAGATGGCAACAAGGATCTGTGTACAGTGGCTCTGGGTGCGACTGAAAGACGTATGTCAGGTCTTCAAAATGAATGTCATTTTTGAGCAAGTTCTCACCTGCTTTTTGGAGGATGGGATACCCTGTAGGTACTGTTTTGGCATACGGGATAAATTGTGGCTTTACGGCGATATCTGCCTCTTCAGGGCCAATTGACTTAGCGCCTGGGACATACTGATTCGGCTGCAAAAAGTGAAAAGACTCTGCCCCGTTTGCTTTTGCAATCTTGGACATTTGAATGATGGAACGACTCCACACGTCGGTGTTCATGCGTTGGGTTGCCTCAACGGATCTATCGGTTGATAACGGTCCGGATACGACAAATGGTCCAGCCGCAGCCTCTTGGTACGAATGCATTTCACTGATAACGATACGACGCTCGTATGATGCATCAAGCATGATCCAGAGGAGCCTGCTTGTCATACTCCACCTCATCGGATGTGACTGCATGAGCGCTGAGATCAGCGATCTTTTTTCTGCAAGATCGTAGGACAATGTATGTGTTGCAGGATCACTCGTACGTGAAAGCTGTCTCCATCCTCGTGGGTATACTGAATAAATATTCTTCGGTACATTTTCAGCAAGCGAGAGTGTCACTTCATTGAAGCCATCGAGCGTGATGATGACATCAAAATGAGCTCCGAGTGAGAGGAGATAATTGTATGCGATCAGCTGCTGAGGCTGTTTGTATCCTGCAAGCGCTGCGACCATAAACACCGGTTTTTTGCCTTTATAGAGCGGATTACTCGTGACTGCATCACCTAATATTTTTTTCGCAGCTGTATTGTAGGCCAAGAGCTCAGCGAGTGATCCGCCAAAGATGCCGATGACCACTTCATCCTTGGAAGGCTCTCGCATGAGTAAGCCGCTGATCTCGGAAAATCCATACGATTCCATCGGTTCGTTTCCAATACTCGTGACCTCTGTGCGCGTCACAGGATTACGAACATACCCGAGATACGGATGAAGAACGTTATGTCCTCGTTTCACATCATCGGGAATATCATAGGAAGGACCAAGCGCAACCATCGGATAGTGCTGCGTGAACTGCATCAAGAGGCCGGTTCTTTCATGCACGTTGTATGTCTTCAGAAAAAAAGCGAGTCCGGCATAGCTCGCAAGTTCACAGGCTCCCATGATGAGGAGAAGAAAAAC
>JAYTPR010000019.1:0-2387 GCA_043747095.1 Candidatus Peribacterales bacterium | reverse complement strand
ACACCAAACATCATCACTGGTGTGTGGGCCGGTAACGCCACGAGCCAGTCACTCTTTGATAAAGCCGACGGCCTGACGACCGCAGCCCCGGTATGGCATGACTTCATGGTGGATGCGCACAAAAAAATGGAGAACAAACAAACGACATTCCCACTTCCATCCCGCATCTCCCGTCCTCAGCTCTCTCGCCTCTCCGGCAAGCTCGCGTCTGTCTGTACGCCGGTTAATCTTCGAGGCACGGATATTTTCCTTGATGAAAACGTACCATACGAAGAAGATCCGGCGTGCGTCCTTCTCCGAGTCGATAAAGTCACAGGGCTTCTATCATCTCCAACCTGCCCAGCTGATGCGGTAGAAGAGCGCGCCTTCTTCCTACCAAAGAGCGAGCTGCCTGAAAGATGGCCTCTGTGGGAGGTGGGAGTACAGGAATGGGTTACGAAGCAGATGGAAGCATGGAACGCGAATGAGACACACTCAGGCTCTCTCCTGCCCCTGCCTGTGGCACCGACGAAAGAGTGTGACCCGTCTCTGACTCCGGGTCGTGATATCAAGCCGGAAATCTCCATCATCTCCCCTGCACCGGGAGACTTCGTCTCGTATCCCGCTTTCCAGACACAGCTCGAGCTCAGCCGCGGCTCAGCGTTCAAGGAAGTGAAGTTCAATATTGATGGTAAAGCGACGATCATGTTCACCGAAGCTCCATTCAACGGTCGCACCGTCCGCGTTCCACGAACGATTGATCGTGAAGGTACGCACACACTCACCGTGACGATCACGGATAAGTACTTCAACACGGCTACCGCGAGCACAACCTTTAGGTTTGCAACAGAATAGTAGCGATGATGACTACCCGCAGCCGGGACGCCGCGTCCCGGAGTCAGTGTTCGACGAACAATATCTAGACAGTCTGCACTGATGTCATCTCACGTTCGCGCTTCCACAGTGGATGCAAGATGCCACCTTCATTGAGGAGTTCCTGCGGCGTACCGTGCGCTACGACAGCACCGTCTTTGAAGACGTACGCTTCGTCGAACATCGGGAGTAGGTAGAGCTTGTGGAGTGACGACACGACGCAACGATCACTAAATCTCTTGAAGAGGTTCTCGTAGATGTGGCGCTCATTTGCGGGATCGACGGAACTTGTAGGTTCATCAAGAAGGATGATGCCGCTGTCCTTGGCTGCGAAGAATCCGCGTGCGAGAGCAAGACGCTGCTTCTCTCCCCCGCTCAAGTTCACGCCCTTCTCAGCGGTATTCGTCTGAAAACCTTTCGGCAATTTTTCGATGACACTCTCAAAGCGAGCGAGTTTCACATCATCAATAATCTCTTCTTCCGTGTGCTCAGTACCAAGCGTGATGTTGTACTCGATGGTGTTTTCAAAAATCTCCGGCTCCTGCGGAATGAGCGTGACGGTACAACCAACATCTTTAAGTCCATGAACGAGCTTCTTGCCATCGCAAAGCACAGTGGCCGAATCCGCAGTCTGGAGGCCGCGGATGAGCACCATGAGTGTAGATTTGCCGCTACCGCTCTCACCGATGAATGCGATTTTCCGGCCTTTCTTCAGCGTGAGCGACACATCTTTTAAGTGATGCGCGCGCAGCTCTTCATCTTTGTACGTGAAGTTAAGATGCTGAATTTCCACGGCGTTCCACTCAGCAGGAAGACTGCAATCATGAAGCTCAGGCTGATCCGCTTCCAAAATTGGCTGCACAGTTTTGAGGTCTGCGTACTGCTCGATCATCTGTCCGTACTTCCACGCAAACGTGTAAAAAGCGCCGCCGATTTTCTGCAAATAGTCGTAGAGCATGAAGAATGTTCCAGCGAGGAGGACCGAACCAGCACCGAGTGTGGAGAGCGCGTACCAACCCATAACGAGAGCTGTCGTGATGGAAATCGCCATCGTCGCGAGGAACCACTTAATCTCATTGAGACGCACCTCCCTGCGGTACATCGGCATGTAGTGCGTCATGCGACGAAGCAGCTCAGATTGTGTCAGTTTCTCAAGCCGGAGCGTGATGACCGTCGCAATGTTCGTGATGTAGTCATGCAGAACGGATGCAACACGGTGCTCTTTTTCATTTACTTTGACGTAGAGCGGTAGAAGTACGCGATCAAAGAAAAAGACAAGGATGCATGAAAAGACCAAGGCACCCATGGTGAGTGCGGTCGCCATCGGCAAAATGAGTGTGAGTGCCACGAGCGCACCGACGGGACGTACAACCATCTCAATGAGCTGATAACCGTTTTGGCTGAAATCAAAAAGTGAGTTTGTGGCCTTGGCGATGCGGTTAATCGTCTGACCGGAGTGATGCGTTTTCTGCCACTGCAGCGGCAAACTGGTGACAGTAGAAAAGAGGTGCTGCTTGAATGCGACGCGAATCTCG
>JAYTPR010000018.1:0-4051 GCA_043747095.1 Candidatus Peribacterales bacterium | reverse complement strand
ACGTCAGCCACAGCGTAAAAAATTTGAGGCCTGGCCATGCACTCATGACGTACTCCGAAAAATGCTTCCGTTGCCAAAAATACGCGGATGGCCACTGATCACCGAACATCGTAAATCGACCGTACAAATGCGTCAGACCTAAGAGCACAACAAGCATTGTCATAAGCGACCACATCTTGCCGCGAGCTTCCGGTCCTAAGATGAAATAGAGTCCCATGAGCATCGCTTGACCGTTGAAAACACGGAGCTCTAACTGATTGTTCGTCGCAAGAAAAATATTGAGCTGCACGAAAAATATGAGGATGCCTGCACATCTCACATAACGGTTGCCCATGAGTAAAATGCCAGCAGTGCCCTGCAAAAGGATCACGAGGACTGCGAAGAACGTAGCATATGGAATCAGAATATTGTCCGCAAATGCATGAAAAAACTGCGGCATGACATGGTTATCTTTCCAGCCCTGCAAAATCCATCCGAGTTCAGACTGGCTTCGTCCAAAGAGCCCTTCGGTTGCCTTGAGATATGCAGCGGCAAGAAAAAAGAACCCGATAAAAAACTGCGGCAAGTACCGTGTCACCGCCTCTGGTGTGATTCTATTACTCAGCATAGTAAAACCAGTAATCAAGTGACGGCAGAGGTTGGCTACAAATATCAGTTTTGCCGGTATAGCGAACGCGTTGGAACTCAGGCTCAGCCCATGCGACGATCCATCCGTCTTTCGCTTGCCTGCCGCAGTGTGCCTTGGCCTGCGCTAGGCATGACTGACGATTGTGACTCGGTGCGCTATACACGCGTTCTTTTTGGGAAGCAGGAACAATGATCTCCATACGAGCATCGGAGAACTCATACGGATTTTTATCGTACTGCGCCACGGTGCACCAACGGTCATCGTACATCGCACCCCACTGCACAAAGTTTTGAAAACCGAAGAAGGCGGGGATGGCGAAAAACACTGCAATCACGATCGACACGAATGCGGAGAACAGGAACCAGCCGTCACGGAACCACAAACGAAGCTTCACAGTACGTCATCATATCATGCTTACTCAACAGTGATGGTGCCCGTAAATTCTGGAAAGAGATGATCGTGATAGTGCCAGATGCCTGGCTTCATAAACGTGAAGCACCAAGTCTCACCGGCACGCACAACGGTCTTCGGATCAAATTCGGGAAAGACTTCGTGCGTCGGATGAATGTTGGATGCTGGCCAACGCGCCTCGGGGTCTTCATTGATAAAACAAACTTTTACTCCTTTCGCGAGAGTCAGCTTTGCAGGTTCAAATCCAATGCCACTGGGCGTCATACGCACGCTCACGGAATCAGATGTATCCGAAGAATCAGCCGGAGCTGCAGGTGCACCGCAACCCGAGAGAATGAGAACCGCAAAGACAATAAGTGGGGCGACGATGCGCATACTAGGTGGGTGAATTGAGACATTCATCATGTATCTCAGTTGGGACGCGCGCGCAGAAAGCGTCGAGTTGCTCTGTATTCATGACGGCTCTCGCGTGCTCGGCAATGCCTCTGTAACACTCGATCTGACCATCTTCAGTAGGTACGAGTCCGCAGAAATGTAGTCCGCCCTCCGCACCACTTGGATCCCACAGAAAGTCCTTTGCCAATGAAACGATGCACTGAACTCGATTTTCATGAGTAGGAATGAGCTGGCAATACCCAAGTGCCTCATCCGGTCTTCCTCTCGCAGCACCTCCAACAGTGCGTCCCATGCTCGCAAAACAGGTGTAGTGATACGCGGCAGGTGCATTGGTGCAAGCATCTACAACTCCCTGAAATCCTGTCTTGGACAAAAAGAGCATGCGGTCGGTCTGCAAGAAGTAGCAGTCTGCTTTGTATTCTTCCTTCACGACACTGCAGGGATACTGCGGATCATCAGATAAATATTTCGTGAAGTGTCCGAGAGCACGAGCCTCCGGTGAATCCGTGAGTGATCCAACGATGTTTTCCATATACGCACCGGTACGACACGACGCCTGCCCCTGGGCATCGCCAATGAGTTCACAGTAATCAAGCGTTGCAGGAAGGTCATACGACGACCATGCCATGAGACCGTGTCCAAGGCCGTGCTTACACTGATGCATGAAGAATCCATTCAAGTTTTCAGGGCAAATGAAAGCGAGTTTCTCAGAAAGCTGATCGGTACCGTTGTGCTTGAAATATGCTTCGATGGCCCCGTGATAGAAGCCTGAATGACACTCAGGCAAATTCAGCTTCAGGACTTCATCGCCAAATTCTTCAAAACTCACGCGTCCAAACTGATGAGCGCGATTATGACAGTCAATACCTGCGCGCTTCGCAGCATCAATGATGACGCGCATCGTCGGAGCGGGACCGTAGGTTTCAACATATGAATTCAAGAGAGCATCGTCGGTCATGATTGCATCATTGTTTGGTGCCATCGTTTCGTTGAATTGGTTGAGAAGTCCGGAACGGTCTTTGTGTCTCAGATACGCTACGTATCCCACGGCAAGCGACGCCGTAATGAGCGGCACGATGACAAAGGAAACGATGGTGCTGAATGAAGGTTTTTTCATAGTTACATTTTTGCACCGGAAATACAGTAAGCACGATACTCCTCCGGGACTCCGGCGCAGAGTGCTTCTGGCGAAGTGCCGGCTGGCATTTCATCTTTCACCGATCTACCAATGCGCTGAAAACACATGGTGCGGAATGCATCTTCCACTGCAAGACAAAATTCCACCATTCGCGTCGTATCGCCACGATCAAATTGCGCAAGGTTTTCTACGCCAGAAGCAACGCAATCGACTTCATACCCCTGTGGAAAATGTGCGCAAATCGAAGCACCATTTTTGGCTGTCTGTCCTTCCTCGTAGACCGGAGTCAGTGCCGGCTGCCAACCCGGATTTGTGGCTGTAAGCCCGACACTCGCAAGACACGTATGAATGTGTGCCGCATCGGCTTTGAGGCATGGTTCGGTAGCACGTTCGACCGCTCCTTCGCCTGTGCCCGCAGCGGCGGCCAGGTATCCGCCCATATTGATGTAACACTGATATCGGAACCGAGCCTCGAGACGGTTGCATGGCGCAAGGCGATCCGTCTCAGAAAATACTCCTTCACGCTTCGCAGTACCGTTCATGTATCCCACGACAGCTTCCATGAAAACACCCTGCTGACAGCCGGCTTTCTGTGATTCCTTTGAAAACTGATCACACACAGCAAGAGATCCATCAAGGTCGTACGCCTTCGCCATCATCACGCCATGACCGACACCGTGATAACAATAAAAGAGGAATTTCACTGGCTTACCGTCCATGCGTGTTTCATCACACACAATGTCTGCCGCCTTCACAGCATCCGGCTCTTCCACAAGCGCCTGCTCAAAAAATCCATGCTGACAGCCGTAGTTGTAGTCCACGGGACAGAGAAAAAATCCATCCGGATTTAAGCCCATTTTTTTTGCCGTGAGTCGTCCGATGCGGTGAACGTAATCATGGTAGTCACCGCGTCCGTACATTGTTTTCTCAGCAAGCAGAACATTGAGTACGCCGATCGATTCTGCCGGACCGTAGGACTCGACGATCGCAATGACTGTCTTATCAAGACATGCCTGACGATCATCTCCGTCCGGACACTCTTCTTTCACGCTCGACGCAAGCGATGAGTGAACATCAGCCGGCCGGGCTGAGGATGAGACAAAAGCGGTGCCATCTTCATTGAAACGCGGAACTACGCCTTTTTTGGGTTCCGGCAAAACGTGCTGCAACGTGACCATCGTGATAACAGTCACGGCTGTGACCGAAACCGTGATAATGCCGACGAGCGCGTTTTGGGAAACTTTCATGATGAGAGGTCTTCACCCCAAAGGGCGGTGCGTCCAAAGACAAACGGCAGTATACTAGCTCCGCTTCCCTCCTCCACCATGAAACTTTTCCTGGATACCGCCAATACCGCACACGTTGCCGAAATTGCGGCATGGGGGGTACTCGACGGCGTCACGACCAATCCGTCGCTTGTTGCGAAAGAAGGAAAAGACTTCAAAGCGACCATCCTTGAGATGTGCCGCCACGTTCCG
>JAYTPR010000017.1:0-3474 GCA_043747095.1 Candidatus Peribacterales bacterium | reverse complement strand
ACCATGCTACGAGCCTAAACCTGAGGAAAGGATTGTCAAGAATTCTTACTGATTCTGTTTGGACTCGAGGACGAACTTGGCTACACTTCGGCGCAATGACATCACTTATCCTCGCTGACGGCACGGTATTCCGTGGCCAGTCTTTTGGTGCAAAAAATGATACGGACGGTGAAGTAGTGTTCAACACTGGTATGGTCGGTTATCCAGAATCCATGACTGACCCGAGCTACCGCGGTCAGATTTTGACGTTCACATTTCCGTTCATCGGAAACTACGGCGTTCCGAGTGAAGCCAAGAACGAGTGGGGCTTCAGCAAAAATTTTGAGAGCGAAGAGATTCACGTTCGTGCCATCATCTGCCAAAACGAAAGTCGTGACTTCAGCCATTTCAATGCGGTGAGTTCACTGCATGAATGGATGGTGCATCACGGAGTACCCGGAATTTCCGGTATCGATACACGTGCACTCACAAAAAAACTTCGTGAGACTGGTGTGATGCTCGGTCGTATCGTGCAGGATGAGACGAAGATTCCCACTGGAACGATCATCGACCCGAACGATAGCAATATCGTGGCTGAGGTCTGCTGCAAAGATGTCATCACCTACGAGCCAAGCAAAGCGGATTTTCCGCTTGGGCCGATTGCGAGCATTGTCGCGTATGACTGCGGTATCAAGCGCAATATTCTCCGCTCGTGGCTTAAGAGAGGAGTGACGGTGCATCGCGTACCGTGGGACTATGATTTGAAGTCGTCACAGCTGACATACGACGCCCTCTTTTTGAGTAACGGACCTGGCGATCCAAAGAGATGCACAGCGACGATCGAGCAGATCAAGTACGCGCTTGGAAAAGGAATTCCGACATTCGGAATTTGCCTCGGTAACCAGCTTCTTGCACTCGCTATCGGTGGTGATACGTACAAACTGAAGTACGGACACCGCGGAGCTAACCAGCCGTGTATAGAGTGGAAAGATGGTAAGCCCACAAAGCGTTGCATCATCACATCGCAGAACCACGGATTTGCAGTGTCAGACAAACTTCCAGCCGGTTGGCAGGTGTGGTTCACAAACGCAAACGACGGTTCCGTCGAAGGTATTCGCCACGAGTCTGGAAAATTTTTCTCCGTACAATTTCACCCGGAAGCAGCACCTGGTCCTGAAGATGCGAATTATCTATTCGATGAGTTTCTTGGGACGCTGAAGAAATAGCCTTCAGTATTTTTCTTTATTACCCGCAGCTGCGCCGCCGCGTCGCAGAGAGCACGTAGGGGCAATCGTGATCCGGGACGCCGCGTCCCGACTGCGGGAAGCTATATATACTGATACGTACTATGCCGACTCCTGCCTACACCATTACTTGTACAAAAAAGTTGCTCATTGCTCCTGGCGTGTATGAGCTCCGTTTCACACGTCCTGAAGGTATGACATTTAAGGCCGGACAGTTCGTTTTGTTTGATGTGCCGCTCGCGGAAGATCCGGCGGACATTCAGACTCGTGCATTTTCCCTCGCATCCGCACCATCGGAAAAAGACCTCCTCTTCTGCGTAAAACTAAAGTCAGGTGGACGTGCGAGTACGTGGATCGAAATTATTCTGCAGGAAGGAAGCACCGTGAGGATTCAGGGGCCGTTTGGACTTTTCCTCTTAAAAGAACCTGATCCGGTATATGTCTTCGTGGCGACCGGTGCGGGAATCGCGCCGTTTCGCAGTCAGCTGAAGTGGATGCTTGAAGAGAAAAAAGATACGCGTCCGATGTATCTACTGTTTGGCGTACGCAATCCTGAAGATTTTTTCTGGCTCGAGGATTTCGAGTTCCTCGCGAACATGCACAAGAATTTTGTTTTCCATCCGGTACTGAGCGGTACTGAAGAATCATGGACCGGACTACGTGGTCGTGTGCAGCAGCATCTTCCACGCATTCTTGTCGCACATCCGGAGGCTGGTATCTACATTTGCGGAGCACCTGAGATGGTGAAAGATGTCAAAGACACGTGTCTCAATGATTTTGAGATTCCGAAGATCAGGCTGCATGCGGAGGGATATATTTGAACAGAAGTAGTTCCGATGACGTTTTTTTGTGATGCAATCTGATTTTTCTTTGGGGGACCAGGGAACCTCAAGATGATCGTCTTGGTTCGCTTTTGCTTGAGTGGTTTCATTTCCACTTTTTTGACGCAAAAAAGTGGAGTAAAAAACAGTCGCTGTGAAAAAATATCCTGCGCATCAATCGCTCGGTCACTAGAAAAGCGCAAACTCCCCCGCAGCGCGTGAGCGCGTGCGGGGTCAAACATGCGCTTTTCTCACGTTCCCTTCGCGAAGATGCGCGACGGAATTTTTTCAAGGCGACGACGTGGCTCTTCTTGAGTCTGTGGTACACGCCACGAACATTCAAAGACGTAGTCGAAGACTCTTTAGAACACGACGTCCAGAACCATATGGGACACCGAAAGGGTGTGGTCGAAGGCAAACAGGTTAGGACTGGAGGGTAATGGGGGTTTGGGGGATCTAGGGAACCTGGCAAGGTTCCCTGGTCCCCCAAAGAAAAAATCGGAAAAAAAATTCGACGATCGTTTTCAGAAATTTTACGAAGGTAACTTCAGTTCTCCCGCCTCTATCATCTGTAGTGCCTTCGGATACCACAAGCATTCCAGCGCCTGTACTCGTTCTTTCAGTGCATCCACCGTGTCATCTGGGAGAACGGGGCAAGATTTCTGTAACAAGATATTTCCGGTATCCATGCCTTCATCAATGAGATGAATCGTCATGCCCGACTCCGTGTCTTTCGCAGCGATGACTTGGTCATGCGCATGAGCGCCAGGGTGCTTTGGGAGAAGTGCCGGATGCACGTTGATGATCCTATTTCTGTGCTTTGCCACAAATCCCGGGCTCAGCATCCACATCCATCCCATGCACGCCACAAGGACATCACTACTACCTGCCAGTTTCATCACTGCGTCGTGTACGCGCTTGTCATACTCTGAGCGCGGCTCACCTTTTATCATAGGCACAATTTCCACTGGCACCCCGAAAGCCTTGGCCCGCGTGACGCAGCCGCGGTCTTCTTTGTCGGTCACGAGTCCAAGACATTCCGCTTTGAGCTCGCCTCTTTTCATGCTCTCAAATACAGCTTTCATGACTGTACCGCGCGATGAGGAGAGGACGACAAATTTCATGAGAGGAGAGTATCAGGCTTTCAGAATTGTGCGGAAGAGATCCTCATTTGCATCGATGCCACTGACCCATCCGCTGAAATTCGAAGAGGGGATACCGGAGTTGCGAATAATGGCTGCAGGAAAGGACTGAGCAGAATTTCCCATGACTGCGTTTGCAGCAGTCGCTAGTTGATCTGCAACCGCTTCATGTGTCATGCGCATGGTTTTTCCAAACAAGTCTTTGCTTCCGACTTCGCTTCGAAATGGATCAATGCCCGAACATGCGAGTGCGAACGCCGTGACACCAAGCCTGCCCGGAACGCAGCA
>JAYTPR010000016.1:0-6169 GCA_043747095.1 Candidatus Peribacterales bacterium | reverse complement strand
CGGCAAACCGCTCCTGTACGTCTTCGATAGTGCTGGAAAGGTGAAAGAGCACCGTTATCTGTAAGTAAAACGGTGTTTGGGAGGATTGAGAAAAACCCTCTTTTTTGCTATAATAAGAGGATTTTGATCCTCTCTTTGATCCAGTCGTCGGCATCCCGTTTCCCACTGCGTTTACCCGCTCTTCCCGCGGTCGTACGTCGAGTGCTACCGGATCTTGCTGCGGTTCTTGCTCTCGCGTGGTTCGCGTATCTCGCATATATCCACTATGGCGATACGCTTGCCGCGATGGATATCGGCGTCTACGGCAGTATTGCCGCACGCGCTGACGGCGTTATGAAAGGCACGCTTCAGACTGTCGATAGCGAATATCCGCCTCTTGCGACTGCACTTTTTTGGATGGCACAGAGCCTCAATCCAAACGGAGATTTTGCTGCTCCATGGCTTGTTGTGATTGTCGTCAGTTCATTCTGTGCATGGGCATATCTTCGTTGTCTGAGTCGCCTTGATGCCGCACTTTTTGCTTTTGTGCTTCCGGTATCCACTGTGCTTCTTGGTCATGACATGGTCTTTGCTCGGTTTGATATCTTCGTGTGTTTGCTTCTCATCCTCTGTGCAAGGGCGCATGCTCACCGTGCATATGCCGAGAGCGCTGCGTGGCTTTCTCTTGCGATTGCACTGAAGATTGTGCCTGTTCTTGCGCTTCCGGTACTCATTGCTGCAACACCTCGCCGTCAGTGGAAGTGGCTCGTGTTTGGTATCGCATGTGCCACATTCGTTGGCATCACTCTCTCAGTCGGCGTGCTCGGATGGTCCGGCATGATCGATAACATTCAGTACGTTCTTGGATATCACTCCGGCCGGCCGGTGCAGCTTGAAAGTTTGTGGTCAGGCCTTTCCATGTTGCATGCTCTCGCACTTGGACGCGTCATTCATACTGGCTATGAAAATATGTCCGTCATCAACGTGGACGTCGCACATCAATCCATCTTCATCGCCAAAATATTGGTTGTGACAGGACTTGGATACGTGCTCTATCGCATGTGGAAAGTGCGTCACTGTCGTGACTTTGGAGCACTACTGGCTGTTGTCTTACTGTGGGCTCTTGCTGTTAGCCCTGTTCTGTCACCGCAGTATTTTACGTGGGTCATCCCTCTCGCATTTGTTGTTATCATTGGACGTTTCTTTGATCATGGTGTTTCTCCGCGCGGTATTTTTGCCATCGGCCTCACCATTCTTGTTGCGTATCTCACGAAGTGGATTTTTCCGGCGAACTATAATGCTCTCATCGATCAGCAGACGCTTCCGATGATTATTCTGAACGTGCGTAACGGTGCGCTTCTTGTGCTGACGTACCTCATTCTGACCGATGCGGGCATCACACATCCTCTGCATCACCACCTGCCGAAACATCTTTTTACGGGTGTCAAACGAACCTTTTTTGCCGACACGATACTTGCGGGCATTGCAGTGTTCATCCTACTTTCGATTCGTCCGGCGCTTGTTGTTGGGACGCAGAACAGCGGTTATTTTTCCGGAGGTCATTACCAAATACTTAATCGCTTTCCATTTACGCATAATACCAATGCAGAAACGGCAACCGTCATGACTGATATAACGATTCCGTATCTTGCGCAGCATCGTTTCTTCCGCCTCAGGCCGGATGACTGCATTGAGGCGATTTTTGTGAATGGCGCAGAAGTGCCACCGAATCGTGCACAGTTTTGTGATGGTGCGGGTCCTGGAAGAATCTTTGATTTCGGACCGTATACGAAGACTGGTCGGAACACTCTGTCGGTTGTTGTGCGCAACAATGGCGGCCCGATGGGTCTTGATCTGGTGCCAAGCGTAACACCACTTTTGTTTTTGAGTCTGCTTGCTGCTCTCGCAGTCGGACTTTGGTACATGGTCCAGTGCTACCGTTTGTACTGCGCATTCCTGCTTTTGCCGACTGAGGCGCTAACGGCAGAAATGATCTACACTCGGTTAGTCTCATGGATCACATCACGTTTGCCAGCAAAGGTTTCATTGATACCATCGCAGGATGGCCAGGTGCCGATGTCCATCTGATTTTGATCGCGACGAAGCCGGATATCATCAAGCAGATCCCGCTTTTTAAAGAACTCAAAAAGCGCGGTCACCAGGTGATTCTTGGCCACACTGGACAACATTATGATGAAAACTTGAGTGGTGGCATGCTGAAGGAATTTGGTGTGCAACCAGATTTCAATTTGAACGTTCGCGGTTCCATGCACGAGGTAGTCAGTCAGATTATCGGAAGACTTGGTGCTGTGATGGCAGAGCTGAAAGCGCGTGGCAAAACTGTCATTCCATATGTTCATGGCGATACGACAACGGCCATGGCTTCCAGCAACGCTGGTTACTGTCTTGGCTTCGCATCAGTCCACGTCGAGGCTGGTATTCGTACATTGACGCCGGATTACGGTGTGTTCGACCTCGCAAAAGCGGCAGCTGATCCTGCTACTTGGCGAAAGTTTCTCATGGATCGTAAGAATTGGAAGCGCGGCAGCCAAGAGCCATATCCGGAACAGTTCAATACACGTTGCAGCGAGGCTGCGACTGGCATCCATCTTGCTCCGGTTGAGCTCGACCGTGAGTTCCTTATCGCAGAGGGTTATAGCGAAGACAGGATCGCCGTTGTCGGCAACTCTGTTGTCGACGCTACAGAAGAGGCGATGGCTCGTGCACAGAGCTCTACGGTTTTCGAGCGCTATCCGATGCTTGCACAGGGAAACTTCGTCAGGTTCTGCATTCACCGTCGTGAGAACTGTTTCTCCGAGCCACGTTTCCGAGCGATTTACGATGCGATGGTTGCGCTCATAAAAGAGGGGAGGAACGTGCTTCTCATCAACATGATCCAGACCGCTGGTGCATTTGAACGTTTTGGCCTGAAGGCTGAGGTCGAGGGACTAGCAAAGTCACACCCAAACTTCATTCTCTCGCCTGTGTGGGCTGAGTACGGTGATGTCATTGCTGCCATGAGCCGTGCATCCGTCTGCGCGACAGACTCTGGTTCCATGCAGGAAGAGATGAACGCGATGGGTGTCCCGTGTGTGACAATGCGCTTCGGTTCCGACAGAAGCGAGGCGGCTATTGCCGGAGGCAACATTATTGCCCCGCCGGTGGACAGTGCACTCATCAAGAAGCTCATCGAATTCGCATGGGATCATACTGAGATGAAGAAGGCACCGAAGATTTATGGCAAGAACGTCAGTGCTGCGTGTATCGACGCTGTGGAGAAGATTCTCATAACTGGTTCAGTCTTCCGTTCCGACGAGGAACGTCTCGGGTTCGCACGGAGCGGAAAGAAGAAGTAAAGTGAGGCTGATGTTCCAGCGTCTCCGTGAATCATTATCGTTGATCCTGCTAGCGGTTTTGCCGATGCACGCGATGCTCGTGACCGTTGCTACTCACATCCTCTCGGGTCGCAACCATGCGCCACTTGCAGTCTTAGCGCTTTGGAAAGAGGCGCTTCTGGCTGTCATTCTCATCATCGCCATCATCGAAATCATTCGTACCAAAGAGCCGGAGCTTCAGAAGTCGGTCTGGTCTCTTGATATTCTTGATTGGTGCATCGTTCTTGCGATTGCTGTTGGCGCTGCGGTATCGCTCACCGGTGGAGCAGGTTCTTCTTTTAGCTTGCAGCTCAGTGCTGCGGATAAACGTTTTCTCCTCGGATTTAAGTACGACTTCCTCCCACTAACTGCGTTCTTTCTTTTGCGCAGAGTGCCGTGGTCTCGAAATTTTCTCGTTGCTGCGGCGCGCGTCATTGTCATGGTCGGTGCTGTGGCTGCTGTCTTCGGTATTGCAACACTCTTCGTACCTCTCTCATTCTTCACCTCTATCGGTTACTCAGATCTTCACTCGCTCTATCTCCCCAAGGCTGCCATCGCCTCGTTTCAGTATTTAGAAGGTACCGATATTCGACGCGTTCAGAGTTTCATGAGTGGTCCGAACCAATTTGGTCTGTGGCTACTTCTGCCGTTTGCGGCAAACCTCATGCTTCTCTTCAAATCCATCCGCGAGCGACGGCACGCTGATACGGTTCTCTATGTCATTGGAGGAGCACTCGTCATTGCCGCACTCTTTTTCACATACTCCCGCTCCGCGTGGATCGGGGCAGCCATTATTCTTCTTACATCCGCTGCGCTCCTACTCCGACACACGATTGAAAATGTGTTCCACCGTTCACTCGTTCTAACCGGAGTCGGCGTCATTGCTGGCATCGCCATCGTCATTGGCGTGAACTTTTTCCCACAGATTCTCGTGCGGGCCCAGTCCTTCAAGGGCCACTTGGAAAAGCCATTAGAAGCTATCCAGACCATACGTACGCATCCCTTTGGCCTTGGCCTAGGTACGGCTGGTCCAGCCAGCAACCGCTTGAGTGACACATGTGTATTTCTTGATCTTGGTGCTGATTACACCTGGGCAAAAAATCACAAAGACCTCTGTGTCTTTATTGGCGGCATTCGCAAACTTCCGGCAGGCAAAGCATGCGAGTGTCCGGTGCTGACAGAAAACTGGTATCTGCAGTGGGGAGTAGAGATGGGGTATGCAGGACTCATTTTGTCGCTTGCTATCATTCTTCTCGCTTTGTGGTTTGGGTTGAAGATTTCGTTCACCGATATTCGCATCATTCCGGTCTTAGCACTTCTTGGTGTTGCGGTCGGTGGAATCTTTCTCCATTCGTTTGAGGATGGTGCAGTGGCGTACTCATTGTGGCTGCTTCTCGCCGCCTGTATTCCTGCCGGAAAGCGTCTTCAGGCGCAGGTAGGAGCTTTGTGAGCCAGTCTGGTATGCTCCACACATGGCTGCATCTCCCCACTACAAATCGGTCGTCATTCTAGATTTCGGGGGGCAGTATGCGCACCTCATCGCAAGCCGCATTCGCAGGTTTGGTTTCAAGTCGTTCATTCTTCCTGCCGATACAAAGGCGGATATTTTGAAAGATGCAGCTGGCATCATTTTGTCCGGTGGTCCGCAGAGCGTGTATGAAAAAGGAAGTCCTCAGGCTGATCCCGCAATTTTGTCACTTGGCGTTCCGGTGCTCGGTCTCTGTTATGGTCACCAGTGGATGGCGCAGGCGGCAGGCGGCACTGTCTCTCCGGCCAAGGTGAAGGAGTATGGACCGACGGCAATTCGTACGACTGTCGTGAACAATCCGCTTTTCAAAGATTTGCCGGATGCATTTACGGTGTGGATGTCTCATGGTGATGAGGTCGCCGTTCTTCCGCCGGGCTTTGAAACGACGGCAAGTTCCAAGGATTGCACAAACGCTGCAATGATGGACCTCAAGCGTGGTCTTTTTGCCATTCAGTTCCATATCGAAGTCACGCATTCGGAACACGGCATGGAAATCCTTCGCCGTTTTGTCGACATTTGCTCGCCGGAGCAGTGGTCCATGGAAGGGTATGCTTCTCATGTTGGTGATGATGTGAAGAAAGAAGTGGGGGATCGCAAAGTGTTCATGCTTGTGTCCGGTGGTGTTGATTCCACAGTCGCGTTTACGCTTCTCAACCAAGTACTCGGGCATGAACGCGTGACCGGTCTTTTGGTCGATACAGGCCTCATGCGCAAAGATGAAGTTCTTGGCATTGAGCGTGCATTTGATGCACTGAAAATCAAAAATCTGCACATCGAAAATGCATCCGAACGTTTCTATCAAGCTCTCAAAGGTGTCTACGAACCTGAGAAAAAACGCGAGATCATCGGCAATACGTTTCTTGCTGTGCAGAAAGAGGTGAGTGATCGGATGGGGCTTAGGATCGAAGATGGTTGGATGCTCGGGCAGGGGACTATCTATCCGGATACGATCGAAACCGGAGGTACGAAACACGCTGATAAAATTAAAACACATCACAATCGTGTCGAACTCATTCAGCGCATGATGGAGGAAGGACTGGTCGTTGAGCCGCTGAAGGAGCTCTATAAAGATGAAGTGCGCCAGCTTGGCGAAGAACTTGGCCTACCACGAGAACTTGTCTGGCGTCAGCCATTTCCAGGGCCTGGCCTTGGCGTGCGTATTCTGTGTGCCGAAAAACCACACCCGGTTGATGTAACACTTCTCAAAGATTTCTCACTCGATCTGCCGCATGCCGTTCTCCCTGTAAAATCTGTGGGCGTGCAGGGTGATGGACGGACGTACCGTCAT
>JAYTPR010000015.1:0-4635 GCA_043747095.1 Candidatus Peribacterales bacterium | reverse complement strand
TTGTATCAAGACATTCTCAATAAATACCCAAACGCCAGGGCAGCTCACAATAACCTCGGTATGGAGCTGTATGAGAGTGGAAACTATGTTGCAGCCATTGCAGCATTTGATCGTGCCTCAGCAATACACAAAGATGTAAAGACAGACACAAATAAAGCAGCAGCACTCGTTGGACTAGGCAGGCTAGATGAAGCGAAAATTGTTTTCGAAAGTTCTTTAGCACTTAGCCCCGGTCTTACGGACGCTCTCTATGGGATCGGCAATATTTATCAGAAAAAAGGAAATCTGCAGGCTGCAGCAGAACAGTATCGCAAAACTCTCGATCTTGATCCACATCACATGAGCGCCAGAAACAATCTTGGTATTACCTACATTCTTTTGAAAGATTGGAATAATGCGATGAAAACTCTCAAAGAGGTCATCAAGCAAAAACCTGACTTTCTTGAGCCTTACTACAATCTTGCGGGTGTGTACGAAGAAACTGGTTTGAAGAATGAAGCTGAAGAGATGTATCAAAAGAGTCTTGAGCTCTCTCCAAGAGATGCAGATGCGCTCTCGCGGCTTGCAACTCTTTTGTATGATAGAGGTGAAATCGATGAAGCTGCAGAACTTCTTTCTCAGGCACTTTCTATAGATTCATCCAATCAAACAGCCACCTCTCTTGTTCTTAGAATGAGAAAAGATGGCACAGCTCAATAAGCAGTACACGTGGTGGCCCAGGCCAGAATCGAACTGGCTACGCCTGCCTCTTCAGGGCAGCGCTCTACCAATGAGCTACCGGGCCACGTATGGAAACGCTGATGACGTAAAGAACAAAATCGAGCAACCTTTTCTCTAACGGCTGCGTTGCAGCCTAGGTAGTGAACCGAGCCACGAAAGGAACATCAAACAATTAAAGCCCGGAAAGCATATCAGATAATCGAGGACTGAAAAGACTACGTATATGTGAGCGAGCGTTACGCTTTGTTCAAGCATTGACTTTATGCGAAATAGTGATACATTACATTTTCAATTTGCACCATCAACAATGAGCGAAATCCTGTCACAACTATCGGAAAGCCCTGAAGAGGCGGTTAACCGCGTACTCGTAAGCTTGCGCGCACTCCATATTCAATCTGCAGAAGAGAGGACAGATGAGGAGCGCATTGCAGAGGGTATGAGCTCGCAAATCATTGGTGAAACAACGCAAAAAGCTCTTCAGGCACTTATTGAGCTCGAAGCAGCGAAGCTACGCATCCAAGCCGATACTGAGGGCTGGGATGTTGCACGTTGTACACAAGAAACAGCTGCCATGAGACAACGCCTTACCGCTGACATTTTTAAGGAGCACTGGTTTGAGTCCACGTTGTCGAAGACAGATCACCCCATTCATGCGGCAACGTACGGCACGTCGATGTTTCGCTATGACCTACGCATGCTCATGACAGAGAATCCTTCCCCCGAGCGTATCGATGAATTCGCATGGATCATGCTTGATGCAAACGGACTCCGCTCATTTAAGGACTGCACATCGCATGACGAAACCACGCATTACCTGCAAGGAGTCGTACGAATTCTCGTGAACGAAGAAAGTCCTACTCGCAAAAAGCTGACTGCTATGGGTATCAATGTCATTCCCATGGCAACCGGAGGAGATGAGTTTGTGTTGTACCTGCGTGGAGTAGCCCCAATCACACAAAAAGTCATCGATGAAACGGTAGAGGAACTGCAGCAAGAAATTTCCTCAAGTAAGGAGCTACAGGCAATGTTGAATTTTGATGATGAGGGAGTTTTGAAGCAGTACAGCATGCCATCCAGTGCGGAGCGAAAGAAATTCGACAGTCTTACTCCCGACGACCGCGCACAGAAACTCAGAGATATTCGCGCAACTCTTCCTGATGCATTCACTCCTTCTTTTGCAGGTGGAGGTGCCTTGCTTCGCGATGGAATACTGAGGGCTGTAGAGCGAGATGATCTCGATTTAAAAGGGGACGACGAAACGTTTCACACTCTTCGCGAGAAGATTGTTCAGGCAACTATCGAACTTGCTGAGTGGAAGCAAAAGAAGAACAAGGAGAAGGGTCTGCAAAAACTTGAGGCTGCAGATCCCAAAACATTTGAGTTTAGATTGAGAAACGGTGAAAGCCGCCAGCTTCAAGCCGAAAAGATGGCACTGTCGCGTGAGATCGAAGAAACCCGTGCACGACTTGAGCAACTCATGCGTGGAGGTGCTACAACTGACGAAGTATTTAGGAGTACTCCGACTGAAGCTTCGTAAGGCGTTTCGAGTCTTTCCATTCAAGGACTGCGCCTATTCGTCGTTCCATGGCATCTGCGAGACGTAAATAGCCAACTGATGAATTCGGTAAAACGTCATAGTGTCGCACCGCATCGATGTACTCAGGAACGTAATAAATTTCTTCCTCAGCCGTCATCCAACCTCTCTTGTCGAAACGTGAGAGGTCAACTGGACGTGAGTATGACCGCAGAATCTTTTTTCCTTTTGGCTCTGCATATTCGTGAAAGTACGTCATCGCAAGTTCACGAATGTTTCGGTAAATCGGGTCACGATACCGACACGTCCCGTGATTCGTTTTACTGATCGCACCCCATAGACCATTTCTCTGAAAGACTGCAATGACATGATCATCGTCCTCATCCGTCACTTTCAAGTCCATGACCAGTGGCTTATGTCCCTCCAGTCTGAATGCGAGTGCGGCGAGCATTGCTCCTTCCATGCAGTGCGCAGTTCGTTCACGCAATACACGACGAGGTGACATGTAGGTTTCGCCATTCTTCTCAAAGTTGATCGGAAGTGCATCAAGAAAATCTTGAATCTTCGGTGCAGTATTCAAACTGCGCAGAACCTTCAGTTCTTGAGTAGTCAGTCCGTACATGGTCAAAGTATAGCGTTTACATCAAGAATTCCTTCACCGAACGGTTTCCGATGAAAATATCATCGCCTGACTCCATTTCTTTTGTTAGTGCGCGAATAAGCCCAATACGCTGTGCAACGTCACGGAAGCGGCTGCGGCTGCTCGGATTTTTGAAATCAGTCATCGTCGTAAACTGCTCCAAGCGTTTACCACGGACAAGAAGACCGTTCGTCACGCGCTCAATTCTAAATGCTCCCATCTTTTCAGAAAGAAGATGAGGCTGGATAACCGGCAAGTCTTTTTCATCGACTGGCTGTTCAGCTAACTTTGCACGCTTTTCTTTTTCCTCAAGAACGATTGGTAAAAGTTTTTTCATAAGATCCTCCGTTCCTGCATGCGTTGCGGCAGATACTGTCGCAAATACCTTGATTTTGGCTTTCTTCAGGGCATCTGTCCAAGGCTTGGCATCACCATGCACAATGTCAATTTTGTTAAGAACCACAAATTCTGTCTTCTTCGCGAGCTCAGGAGAAAACGTCTTCAATTCTTTACGAATCGCCTTGTAGTCCGCGATGATGTCATCTCGGCTGACATCCAAAAGATGAAGCAAGATTCCACAGCGCTCAATGTGACGGAGAAACTGGAATCCAAGTCCTTTGCCGTCACTCGCACCCTCGATAAGTCCTGGAACATCGCACAGTACGAACTCACGATCAAAAACTTTCACGACACCCAAGTTTGGCACAAGAGTCGTAAACGGATAGTCAGCGATCTTTGGACGAGCGCGCGAGACCGCTGCAATGAGTGAAGACTTTCCAACACTCGGATAGCCAATGATACCAATATCAGCAACGAGCTTGAGTTCAAGGCGCACGCGTCTCTTTTCACCTGGCTCGCCAAGTTCTGCAAAATCCGGCGCCTGGCGAACGGATGTCTTAAAGTGTGCATTTCCAAAACCTCCTTTACCGCCTTGCCCTGCAACTAATTGATCTCCGACATTTTGCAAGTCCGCAAGAAGCCTCGGGTTTGTTTCATCGGCAGCGTCGTACACCATTGTTCCCGGAGGAACGAGAAGATACACATCCTCACCATCAAGACCTGCACAGTTTTTGCCAAGTCCTTTGCCACCGTCTTTTGCCTTAAATCTTTTACGACTTGCGAAATCAGTGAGCGTATCTGTATTTGGATCAGCTTTGATAATGATATTACCGCCACGACCTCCGTCGCCTCCAGCTGGTCCGCCTTCAGGCACGTACTTTTCACGACGCCAGCCGACGTGTCCGTTTCCTCCGTTACCTCCGGAGACATCGATGGTTGCGTGGTCGAGGAACATGCGCAGAGTTTAGCCCAGAACGCTGCGGAAAACACGGAAAACTTTACTTTTTGCAAAAAGCGGGTAGAAATACTCTATGAAGGTTCTACGAGATGTCACACCAGAGTGCGGAGCAATTATTGCTGATGCACTAAATCAGGCTAAACGCATTATTGACGATGCAAAAGTCCACCCAAAGCTGGTAGCACTTTTACAGCTTGCAACTGATATTGAGCGGAACTACGCCGAGGTAACGGTTGAGAGCATTCGCGAAATGTCGAGAGAAGTGCTCATTGAAGTTTGTCAGTCGAAAACGAGCAAGAATGGCATCAGTGAATTTGTACGTCTTTACAACGACGCAATCGAGAAACTGATGACTCTACGACTGACGCGAGCTTTCGCAAACCCTGAAATCAAAGTAGGCGATTCTCTTCTTAGTGACCCTGTAACGAAAAAAATTAAGCAGAT
>JAYTPR010000014.1:0-22832 GCA_043747095.1 Candidatus Peribacterales bacterium | reverse complement strand
CTGGGAATTTTCCGGTGATGTCACCGATCGACCCGCTCTCTCCGCTTCGGTATCACTATGCGCCTGCGTTTTTGGCAGCAGCCTTCCGACTCCTTACAGGCTTTCCGCTATCGGTCGGCTTCGCACTCCAGCCTGCCTTTGGCGCCTTTGGCATTCTGTTTGCGGTCGCCGCGTTTTGTCGCAGCCAGAAGGCCTCTGTGCGCACAGCTGTCTGCGCAGCATTACTCGCGCTCGCTGGGGGAGGACTCACATGGTTCAAGTTTCCGCAGATCATCGACATTCTGACCGGACGAAATTTTGCAGGTCTTTGGGAACTTGTCTCTAGTCCCATCACCACATCTCCGCTCATCTTCCTTGGTCATCGTTCCACAGCGCTTGGTTTCCCACTTCTGTTTGGCCTCATTCTTTGTATTGCCTTCACTCTTCAGGATGACGTGATGCGTCGTCGACTTGCAGGGGTGGTCGGACTCTTTCTCGCTCTTGCGCTGACACTCTCTATGGAGATGGCATTTGCGACACTGTGTCTTGCCGCAGCTCTGGCAGCGGTCATTCTTCTCCTGTCTCCTAGCACTCGCGTTCATGGCGTACGGCTGACCGTATTTGGACTCGTCGTACTTCTTCCGGCGCTCCTACTCTCATTTCTTCAGGGAGGTGTTCTTTCGGGTCTTACCTCTGGTGGCCATACGTTCAGTTTCCATCCGACATTCCGCATCACTATCGATACATTCGGTTCCACCGTTGTTCCGTGGAGCATGCGTTTTCTTCGGGATTTTGGTTTGCCGCTTCTTCTGTTTCCATTCGCACTCGTTGTTTCTCTCCGCAGATTTAGGGCGCAACCTCTTTGGATACTTCTCTGTATTCTTGGACTCATTCATGTTCTTTTGCCGTTCCTCTTGGAGTATCAGCTGATTCAAGGAGAAATGCGCCGTGCATTCTATGTGTCTACAAGTGTCTTCGCTCTTCTCGTAGGACTTGCGGTTTCTGACCTCTTGCTTGTCTCAGGTAAGCGCGGCCTACGAACTCTGGGATATGCGCTCATTGCAGCCATGCTGTTTTCCAGTCTTCTCTACACGGCACTGCGCATCGTTATTCCGACCGGTCGCTTGGAAGCAGCGCCACTCTTCGCAGGTATGCCAACTGTTACGGAGCCCCAAGAAACGCTTTATGCATGGGTCCAAAGTAACACGAAGCAGCAGGATTTTTTCTACGTACGCAATCTCACTGTGGATTTTGAGCAGCTGTCCGAAGAAACCATGCAGATGCGTGATCGTATCCTCTTTACGACCTACACCGGACGATTCACCGTAGGTCCCATCATCTTCTGGGACTACGACACAGTGTGGCTTGAAGATGTCCTCGTCGCTGAAAAGACATGCACAGCAGACTCCATGCGTACGCTCCACGTGAAGTATCTTTTGGTGCCTGATCAGGAGCGTGCGGAGTGGTTTGCAGCAACCTGCAGGTCATCGGATTGGACGCTCCGGTACGACACCGGAGCCGCATATCCACGCATCTACGAGCTTGCGGCTGAAACGGCAATCTAACGCTACAATCAAGCTATGTGCGGCATAGCTGGAATAATTAATCTCTTAGGCGCGTCCATTGATCCGTTGCAGCTGGATCGTTTGACCGATGCCATTTCACATCGAGGACCCGATGCACGCGGCACGTTTATTCGTGGCAATGTCGGACTTGGTCATCGTCGTTTAAAAATCTTGGATCTTTCTGAGGCAGCAGCTCAGCCGATGCTGAGCAAGGACGGGAATTCCGCCATTGTCTTCAACGGCGAGATCTACAACTTCGCCGAGCTCAGAAAAGATTTGCAAGCTCAGGGGCACGCATTCCGTTCGACTGGAGACACGGAAGTGCTTTTGAAGTTGTACGAAGTCCACGGTGATGACTGCGTCCAAAAACTTCGTGGCCAGTTTGCATTCGCAATCTTTGATGCCAAGCGAAATCGAGTGCTTCTTGCTCGCGATCGTGTGGGTAAAAAGCCTCTGAAATACTTTCAGGCCGGAGGAGTTTTTGGTTTTGCATCTGAATTAAAGGCGCTCCGAGAGCTGCCGCAGTGTCCCAGGCAAGCCGACCCTGAGGCAATCCACCATTTTCTGACTATGATGTACGTACCGGCTCCTGGAACCGGTTTTTTGGGCATTCAAAAGCTGCCTGCCGCACACATTCTGTCCATTGATCTCACTACCGGAGCGTCAGAATTGAAACGATATTGGGAACTTTCGTATGACACGGATACGAGTCGCAGTTTTTCCGATTGGGAGCGAGATGTCAGTGCGACGTTTGAGGAAAGTGTGAAGCTTCGCATGGTTGCAGACGTGCCGGTTGGTGCTTTTTTATCGGGTGGCATCGATTCAGCAGCAGTGGTGGCTGCAATGAGTAGGCTTTCCACCAAGCCTGTTGAAACATTCACCATCGGTACCACGCACCAGTCCCATAACGAACTTCCGCAAGCCGAGCTGATCGCCAAGAAATTTGGTACAAACCATCACCCAATCATAGTCGAGCCGGACATTGTTCATCTTCTTCCAGAACTTGTGAAGATGTACGAGGAGCCGTACGCCGATCCTTCGGTCATCCCGACATACTTGGTTTCCGAGCAGACACGCAAGTTTGTAACGGTCGCACTCAACGGCGACGGTGGCGATGAAAATTTTGCAGGTTACGTGCGCTATCCCATCCTCAAGTTCTCGCGCTTGTGGTCTGCGTTACCTGTTCACATGCTCGCCTTACCGCTTGTGAAGGCATTTCATGGCACCATGAAGACAACGCTGAGTTATCGTAGTCTCCGATTTGAATCATCAATCAAAGACCCCATCGAGCATAGGCAGCTTCAGTACCTGAGCTTCTTTACCGAGGCTGAAAAACGAGTGTTGTACAAAAAAGAAACACCCCAGTATCCAGATACCTACGCATGGTATGCCAGTCGCACTGCAGCCGCTCGCAGTCGTGCGAAGGGTTGGCTGCATCAATCCATGAGTGCGGATATCGAGACATATCTCGCCGATGACCTACTGCCAAAAGTTGATCTTGGAGCGATGTCACACGGACTTGAGGCGCGCTCGCCGTTCCTTGATCACACACTGCTTGAGCTCACTGCTCGCATGCCTGCTGAGTACAAACTTCGAGGCCTCACAAAAAAATGGTTCCTTAAAAATCTCCTCAAAGACACTATTCCTTCCGAAATTCTACAAAAACCGAAGACCGGCTTCAGGCTCCCTTTGGATCAGTGGTTTCGTCATGAACTCAAACCTTTTGTCCTTGATCGTCTCCTTTCACCGTCATCACCGCTCCTACAGATGTTTGATGCAGAGGCCCTGGAAGGCTTTTTAAAAGAGTATTACGCTTCCCGCATCGACTTGAGTGATCATGTCTGGACTCTGCTGTGGCTCGATGAGTGGATGCGGCAGTATACTTAGCCCTTATGAAACGTTCATGGCTCTTTGCCGGCCTCATTCTCTACGCGCTTCTTGCGGGGATTGTCTTCCCATTCTTTATCGGTGTCCCACTGGACATCATGTTCGGGAGTGACGCCATCGGTTACAGCAAAGGCGCGATCAACCTACTGCTTCATGGTTACTACAGTTTTGATGGAGTGAAACCATTTTTGGATCGGGAGCCTGGCATGAGCTTCTTTCTTGTCCCGATCTACGCACTCTTCGGCATTGAAAATCCGCTTGGGCTTTCACTGACGCAGAGTGTGATGCTCTTTCTGTCGGCATGGTTCTTTTGCACGGAAATCGCTCGTCATTCCGGACAGCGTGCCGCTGGTATCTGTTTCATCCTGCTTCTTACATCCGGTTCAGTTTTTCACACGGTATTTTCGGCATATCGCGAATGCTTGGCACTATCGTTGCTACTGACTTTTTGCGGCCTTTTTCTTTCCTCAGAACGGTCTCACGCGCCTTGGAAGACGGTTTTGATGGGTGTTCTCTTCGGCTTCATCATTCTCACCTACTACCCGTTCATCTTCTTTCCGCCGGCACTTCTTCTCGTCTGGCGGCTGCGCAAAATTCCGATGCGCGATGTCTTTGCGATTATCATCCTGTGTTACATGGTTGTTGGTGTGTGGTGTTTTAGAAACCACTTACAGAAAGGAGAATTTCGCGTCATTGATGATCGGCGAACGATTGTGATGTGGTACGTGCGTGGCGAGCAAGCTGAGCACGTGCATGGCATAGAGCCCTTTATGTGTCTCTGGGCGGAGTACGTATCACGAGATTGGACCGGACGCGCGCATCAGTGCAGCTTCAACGGTCTCATGCATGAGAGGTGGCCAGAGGGCGTCGATTTTAACGTTGATTACACGGATGTCATGCGGCAGTCACAGGCGAAGATTCGTGCGAACCTTGTTTCGTACCTCTGGTTCTCTGCTGTCGATACGATTGAGCTGCATCTTCCGTTCCTCGGCGGGGGATGGAGTCATCGGTACAACGTGTATGCCTCGCTGACGATGCTCATGATGTACATCGGTTTTCTTCTTGGGCTTCCGGCACTCTTTCGTCGTGAGTACGTTCTTTTCTTCCTGCTCATTGGTTACAACACGGCCATTTTCATTCTGACCGATGCCACGCCGAGATACCTCTTGCCGGTTATCTTCTGCTATACGCTTATTGCCGGAATCGGGTATGATAAAGCGCTGAAACGCCTTTCCAAGCGATCTTCATGAGTTCGTATTCCGTCATCATTCCAGCGCTCAACGAAGAGGGGGGCATTGCTGCCGTTATTGATCGTTTACAAGCTCTCTCTCCACGTCCAGAAATTATCGTTGTCGATGATGGTTCAACAGATAAGACCGGAGAGATTGCCAAATCAAAAGGTGCGGTTGTCATTCGCCATCCGTCACCGGGTGGTTACGGTAGGAGCTTGAAAGATGGGCTCAGAGTTGCAACCAATGAACTCACCGCCATTGCCGATGCTGATGGAACATATCCGGTCGAACGCATTCCTGAGCTCATTGCATCGCTTGAGGATGGATATGACATGGTCGTGGGCGCTCGTCATGGAAAGCATTATCGTGGTGCATTCCTCAAGATGCCGGCACGCATTGTGTTCAAGTGGCTTGTCGAATTCACCACAGGTCGCCGAGTACCGGACATCAATTCTGGGCTCCGCTCGTTTCGAAAAACCGAAGTCCTGAAGTATGAGGAAGACCTCTGTAATGGCTTCAGCTTCACAACAACGATCACGCTCATTTATCTCCTGACTGGCAAATTCGTTCGGTACGTTCCTATAGATTACGGTGCACGCAAAGGTCGATCAAAGGTGAGGATCATTCAAGATTCACTCCGTACGTTGCAGTACATCACCGAGGTTATCGTGACCTACAACCCGCTCAAGTTATTTGTTCTCATGAGCGGCTTTCTCGGTTTCTTCGTCGCACTCTCCCTTCTCGAATTCTTCATCATGCTTGATCCATTTTTCCTCCTGCTTGCGTCACTGTTCCTGATCGGAGCTGTTCTGACGTTTGGCATGGGTCTCTTGGCGCATATTCGGATGAAGTCGAGTCGATGATTTGTTTGCGCTCAGCTGCTGCGTGAGTGGTATAGTGTTCACCGTGCTTTTCCCGGGCGTTCTGCCTCTCTCCTCAGGGATGAAAGTCCGTTTCGGTCGCGGTCCTTTGGCGTTGCTGATTGTTATCGGTTTACTCTTTGTGTTGATCAGCGTCTTGCCGGCGGTTTTTCAGATGACTGATGGTGTGCAGCCGTATCGGGGTATTCGCATTTTGCCGACCGGTGCAGACACCTTCCGAGCGGTACAGGTACGAGAAGTTGTCGATGGTTACACCTCTCTTGGCAATCCATACTTTGCGACGGGAAAGAATGAGCCCGCACTTCGTCCGGTCGCTGCCGAACAGCTCGTAGGACTTCTGGCGCGCGCTCTTCCGATTGATGCGCTCGGTACTCTTTTCTTCTTTCAGGCTTTCGTTGTCTTTCTTCTCACCATTGTTCTTGGTGTTTTTGTGTTCTCGGTGACCAATCGTCCGTGGATCGCGGTCATTGCAACTGCAGTCGCACTGTTCATGAGCCCGCTTCTCTCGGCGCCGTGGGATATTGTGCACTTTCTGCAACCGATGCAGTCGCAATTTTTCTTCCTTCGTTTTACGTTTGATTTTGACATGCAGTGGGCGTTTTTGTGGCTACTCGTCATGCTCACAGCCGTATCGGAGTGGATGCAGACAAGTAGAAGGAAATGGCTTATGGCAGCGACATTGTCATTCCTCATTCTTGTGTATTCGTCCGATACTGCAGCAGCATTCGGACTTATCACCATGCTGATGCTGAGCATCATTGTTCTGTGGCAGCGCGATCTAAAACGACTCGCGGATATCGCAGCATTTTGGATGATCGTCTTGCTGCTTTCGACGCCGCAACTGATTCACATCTACGTGCTCTCCGAGCATCAGTGGTATACAGAAAGTATGGCAAGGTTTGGGCTTGTCATGAGTCATGGGCCACTTCTCACTGGTGTGTGGCTGGGAGCTTTTGTTGCCATCGGACTTTTTTCACGTCATATCTGGCCGCGCACATGGCCTCTCGTATTGGTGCTTGCGGCTTCGGCTGTTCTTGCGCTCAACCAACAAGCACTGACTGGATTTGCACTACTTCCACATCGTTATCATTGGCTTATTGTGCAGCCTCTTGCGAGTGTTTTTGCGGTTTCATTGGCGCTTCTACTCGTCACGCGTATCGCTTCTGGACACCGTCTTCAGCGTTTTGGTGGCATCCTACTTATCATCATTGCGCTTGTCGTAGCGGTCATGCAGCAGTGGGGTGCGTACCGTAGCAGCAGCTTGCTGTGGGGACGCATGCAGCAGGCAGCTCCAGCCATCACCTACATTGCAGATACTCTGGAGCCTGGTCAGACTGTGTACTCGCAAGATCAGGATATTCTCGATGTCATCCCAGCATTCACGTCTGCTGATGTTTTGTCTTCTTCCCAAGGGGGAGCAGCTCTTGTCTCGACTGATCGACTTCGTCATGCATACTTCTTTGACTTGTGGCTTGCCGGTCTTCGACCGGAGGAAGCCCAGGCGACGTTCACTTCCTCCAAGCGTGTTGAGTTGGCGCAGAAAATTTACGGTCTTGCGTATCGCGAGGAGTCCGGCGCATACGATGCGATACCCGACGGCGAGATCGAGAAAGAGGCAGAACTGTATCGCAACTATGTTCGGCTCAGTATGCGCGAAAAGTTACTGTTCACGCCAGTGTCTGCTGTCATCACAACGCCGTACGACACTACGACTCCGGTCTGGACGACGTTCCTACGCTGCAGCAAGGCAGTTTTGAGTAGCGGTGGTTACGAGGTACGCATCATGAAGCCAGCAACCGACGCGACAAGTTGTATGCGCTAATTAGGCAGGTATTCCGCTCTCTGCATACTGCATTCGTTCGTGTGAGAACGTTTCTGCGATGCCTTCCAGTAGTCCGATGCGCTGTGTTCCTCGGGCATTTTTTAGAACGCCTGATGAAAACCGCATGCGGTGCGGGTACGCGGCTGCAAGTGCCGTTGTCCCTGTCACAAGAAGTGGAGTTTGCCTCGTAATGCGTCGGAAGTGTCCGACAATTGTGGCGATGGTTGCAGGTTCTTCTGATGCGATAATTTTGGTGACAGTCTCTCCGGGATGCATGAGTGCTGTTGTGTTAACGAAATCGACAGCGCAGTCGCTTGCATGCAGATAGTCGCGCATCGTATCGAACGGAACGAAGATATGAATGGGCTTTCGCACGAGCATGCAGCGAGCAATATGTGTCAGGAGGCCTTGCTTCTTCGTGCGTGACTGTCCGGGGCCGTACAAATTTGAAATACGAGCGATGAGCACGCCTCGAAGAGGATTGGCTGCAGCTTTGATGAGGGTTTCTTGATCAACTTTGCCTCGTCCGTAGGCTGTGTTTGGGGCTATGGCGCTTGTTTCTGAGATAACATCCTCAATGGAGCCTCCATAGACGCCGCCTGCCGAACTGGAGAAGCCAAGAACGCCCGGCACAGCGTTTATGCGTGCGTCCGAGTTGAGAATATCCAAAAATTTTCTGAGATTTTCCGTCTCTTTGTGCATATCCTCATCACTACTACTCATGATGCCTCGGCCGGCTGTCCAAAATATCCGATACCGACCACATGTCTTCGCACATTCTCCGAAAGCAGTCACAGACGCGGAAAATTCCGCAGAGATTTTTTCGGGATCGTTCCACGAAAAACGAGGTGCTTCGAAGATTGTTGCCTCGGGATTCTCTGTTCGGATGCGTGACTCTATCCCGGAACCGAGTAGACCGCGCCCGACGATCCAGACCGCTTCTTTCATGATCTGTGGCGCGGAGGAGTGGGATGTGTCGTGACAACGTAGAGGGGCTTACCCATGACGATGGACATGGTGACGGCCATATATTCGGCAATGACGCCAAGAGACATCAGGATGCAGCCTGAAAAGAATGCAACGACGATGACAATGGACGCCCAACCCTGCACCGGTACTGCCAGAAAGAACTTCACCCACACGGCGTATACCGCGATGAAGACTGCAAGAATCAATGAACCAAAGCCCATGAACGTAATGAGCCGAAGTGGGCGCGTGCCTGATGTGAGCAGGAGCTGCCAGAAGTGTCCGAAGAGTTTTCGAAACGAATATCCTGAAGGCCTGTCCTGTTCACGCCTGAGAAAGACGCTACAGCGACTGACTCTGGCGGTGATCCAGAAGAGCGCGACATCGAGAAATACTCCGTTGCCGCAGTAGGCTGCAAGGCTTCTCGCAATATCGCCGCGTACCAGCCTGAAACTGTTGAAGTGCCCGATGTCACGATTGCCAAGGAGGAAAGTCGCCGTTTTTTTGGCGCCTTTACTGAGTGTATTGCGAATGAAACCGTGCGGGGGTGGATTGGACGGTCGTGCGTAGACGAGCTGTGCACCTTCTTTCGTTGCGGTATCCAAAAGAAGGCTGATGTCGGACGGATTCTGCTGACCATCTTCGTCCATCGTTACGACCCAGTCCCCTGTGGAACTTGCCATGCCGGCAAGAGTTGCTGGATGCTGGCCGAAATTTTTACTGAGCCAGACTGGTTTTACGAACGGATGAGCGTCGGCCAAGGCTTTGATCGTCGCTCCAGAATTATCCGGCCCACAGTCATGGACGAGGACAATTTCCGTTATGAGAAAGCGGTTACCTCCTTTCGACGCAGTTTCTTTTGTGAATGGGGCCAGCTCGGAGATAAGCGAGTGGAGCGTCTTTTCACCCTGATAAACCGGGATAACGACGGAAAGCCGGTGCGGACCTGTCTGGTGCATAGGCTTTAGACTAGCAGAAAACGGTCTAGAGACTACTTCTTGATCGATACCGAGTAAAACTGACCGGCTCCGTGAATGGAGGTTGGGTACCAGCCCAGGATGAGATCGAGGAATTTGAACGGGAAGAACAGAAGCAGTCCCACGAGTGAGAGCAGGTTATAGAGTGGTTCGTAACCAAAGGAGAATGCGATGGCGAACCAGGTACCGAGCTGTCCGACGAGTGCTGAGGTTGGGCCAGCACGTGTGCCGATCTTCTCTACGGTGCCGGCTTTAATGAGCTCGCGCAGTCCTGTGACGGACCAGCGCTGGAAGTCATTGGGTGATGCGTGGAACGGATACACAAATGGAATGACGATGTACATGCCGCCGCCCGGTTTCAGGACGCGGTACATTTCATCGACGATTTTCTGTGGACGCGGTACGTGTTCTAAGAGACTTTCGCAGATGATCGCATCCACAGAGCCGGTGGCGAGCGGTAGCTCTTCGGCGTTTGCGACCAAATCAACTCCTTTGTAGTAGAAAATATCGACGTTCACGAGCTCCGGACGCGGCTTGTGGATCCCCGAGCCGATGTTGAGCATGAGGGCGTCCGCTCTGTATCGCTTCAGGAAACGCTTCGCGGACTGTCCGCTGAAACACACCGGGCTGATGAGGAAAATGAGGAAGCGGTAGAGTAGGGGTGATGTCCGAAGGAGCGTCTTTACCCAGTTCACGAGACCACTTCGCTCTTCATCCATGTGCGAGGCCAGATTTTGCGGAACGAAACACGGCACGCCGTCGACGTCACCGAAAAATTCGTTTGTCTCTTTGCTGCGATAGCCGCCGTTTTCACGGATCACAGGCGTGTGTTTTGTGGGGTGAACGAAGGGGATTGTCATTGCGCAGAGCCTAGCGGGGAAGCAGTCGCGTGTGCAACGGCTCCACGGCATACTGTCGTTGATGAAGCGTCCCTCACCTCTCAGTCTCGGCATTCTGCTTGGCATCGCGTTCACGCTTGTCATCAATACTTCCAACATTCGTGCGTGGACTGATCAACGTCTGACCATTGCCGATCTTGGTGCGGAGATCGGTTCTGCGGATGAGATTTATTACTTTGCGCTGATGCAGGATGTGCGTGATGGACATCTAAACCTCGGCAATGCTTCTCTGTTCGAATATCAAAGTGCTCCGGCAGTTGCCGGGTTTGCTCTTCTGCCGCAAGGCTTGCTTGCTGCATACACGCGCTTGGAACTCGCAACAGTGGTACTGCTAGGGGACATTCTTTTCTCGCTCATTTCTACCGCACTCGCATTTCTCATCTTGAGGCGGTTCTTTGGTTCCGATCTTCTGCCAGCTCTCTTCGCACTCGCTTTTATGTGTTACTGGGGTGGGGGATGGCAACGGTCCATGCATCCGCAGGTAACGATGGTCGCGTTCTTTTTGTCACTTCTTGCATTCGTCTCTGATCCTGACGGCAAAAAAATGTACCCGCGCGGGGCAGCACTCTTTCTCCTTCTTGTCGTACAGCCGATCCATGCTGCGTACATGCTTACGGTCGAGGGTATTGATGCGCTTGTGGATTGGAAGGCATCGAAAAATCTTCTGAACGTTCTTCGAAAAAGGTGGCCACTCGCTGTCTACGTTCTGGCTGCACTCTTGCTGCAGTTTGGTTTGCAGTACGGTGCAGATACTTCTGTGCTCGCTGAGACGTACCGCAGACGCGGGCTCATTCTTAGTCACCTCCCCACTGCACCGCTTACGCAGATTGTGATTCTCGTACTTCTTGGATTCTCTGCGTGGTTGATCAGAATGAAGCGAACCAGCGATTCCACATCGAGACTTGTGCCAATTCTGCTCGTGTCTGGGCTCGTTGTCCTCAACCAGTCCATCGTTCACGGACGTGATGCGGTCTTTGGCCTCTATTACCGCTACCCTCTCTCCTTTGTAGTCTGGCTTACGGCGGCATGGGTGGTTTTTCGTATCCTGCCACGTCGCATCATTTTGGTACTGGCAGTGCTTGCATGTACGTTTTCGGGACTTCATATGCTTCAGGAGATGATTCAGATTACGCAGCCGCGTAATCTCGCGAGGTCGATTGAATTCCGCGACTCGGATCTACGAGGTGTCATGCAAGAGTTAGCGAAACGTCCTCATACCGAGGTGGTTCTCGGCCCCATCGATGTCAGCAATCTCGTTCCGGCTTTGACGCAGCATTATTCGCTGTTCACCCAGTATGCGCATTTCGAATTTGCACCGGACAAGGAACTCGCTGAGCGTTATCTCCTTTTGAAGTCACTCTTTCCCTTGCCATCAGAACATACCGTAGAAGGAGACCCGCTCGTGTTCGGTATTTTTGCGGGCAATGCCTACGCTCGGAATAAAACGATGTGCAAGTTGCTGCTCACGAACATCGGGTGCGATAAAAAACTTCCTGATTTCATCGCGGATCAAAGCGTGCGCACGCTCATCGAGTCCGGTTCCATTGATCAGCTCGCATTGTTGAAGCGTTTTGGAGTCACGACGGTTGTGACAGAAAGGCCACTGCCACTTTTTATGCAGAGTGCCTGCAAAGACCCAGTGCGAGTCGGGCGCTATACCATCTTCACCTGCCGATTTACGGACGAGCGGGTGATCGGAATCTGATCTGTAGCATCGTGAGGATGCCTTTGACTGCGTCTTTCCAGTTGATCTTCTTTCCTTCACTGAACGTGCGCGGATGATACGTGATCGGCTCTTCGACGATCGTATGTTTCATGCGTAGTGGGAGAGCTGTGAGCTCAGCCTCAAGTTCAAAGCCGTCCGCGGTGAGCGGGAGAGACTTCAAGATGGAGGCGGGAAAGAGTTTGTAGCAGGTGTAGGAATCCGTGAGGTGTCCGCCGAATAAAATGTTCGAGATCATCGTGAGTGTTTTGTTGCCAAGCAGATAGAGCGGATAGATATTTGGATTTGGCTGGAGGAACCGTGAACCGAAGACGATGACTCCCGGTGTTTTTTCTGCGCGTGCGAGAAGCATCTTGATTTCGGCCGGGTCGTACTCAAGGTCGGCGTCTTGAATGACGATGTAATCACCGGTTGCTTCCTTGATCCCAAGCCGAATGGCTGAGCCTTTGCCGCCGTTGTCTTTCGTCAGTACCAAATCCTGTGGCCGTGCCGATGAACGCAGGATCGTGAGTGAGTCATCCTTAGAGCCATCGTCGACGTAGACAATCTGTGACTGTGGCAGCGCCGATGTCAGCGCATCCATCACCCGTTTTAGGGTGCGCGCTTCGTTGTAGACCGGAACTAAAACACTCAGAGTAGGCATAGACGTCAAAAAGACCGCAAGAAGCATACCATGCCCCTCCTTTACTGTGTGATGAGGTACGGATGGCCTGAGAACGCGAGGCCGACTGCTGCGCCGAGTCCGATGAAGAGGATGAGACAGGCAAGTACACGAGTGAGCTTCGTATCACGCGATGCAATAGCCAGAATATAGAGCGGATAGACAGGTGTGATAACGCGGCCAATCGATGTAATCGAGCCCCAAATGTAATGCGGCATAAGTGTCATGATGCCAAAGAACGCGAGTGCGCCGAGCGAAAGAATCTCGAGCTTTCTTGTTTTCCAGATGTCGGTACAGACCCAGATGATGCCGGGGAAAACGAAGCCGAAGAACAGTGCGATGGAGGAGAGTGACATGCGGTCATAGCCGTACACACCGAGGAGGTTTTTCAGAGGTTCGGAGAAGGGCAGTACTTTGGCTTCTGCGCTAATGAGGAACGGGATATTGCCGAAGATTCCGTAGATGACCGAGTGCCACCCCACAAAGACCGTGGCTGGAATCAGGAGCTTGAGTGCATCGCGCCAGTTTTGCTTGAGGAGCGAGAAGCCGATGAGATATGCGATGAAGAGAATGTTCACCTCGCGTGCAGGCACAACGAGTGAGAGGAGAAGAATATCGAGCCACTCAACTTTTTTCTTTTCCGCGTAGCGCAGAAGAAACGTGGTGATGAGCAGGATAGTGAGTGGCTCTGCGAGCGTGAAGTGCATCGCCACCATCGCGGCAGGGGAGAGACAGAGCGCAAAAACGTAGATTGGATGTTTCTTACGGCGCAGCATTTCTCCACCTGTCAGAAGTAGCGCAAGAATGTTGATGAAGAGGAATACATACGGCAACGCCGCTTCGTATCCAAGGGAAAGGATGTAGGCAGAAAGTGGCAGCAGGAAGCGCTGATATGCATACGAACCCGGTGAAATATCCCTGAGCTCGTGCCACCTTGATGGGTTCACGATCTTTGGCATGTTGCGTGCCACTTGGTAGTACTGCGCGCCGTCGTAGCTCGGGACTTTGAGCACGATGAACCCGCGCGGCATCGGAGTCTGACCGTGCAGGACTTCATCCATGTGAAAAATAGACGTGATGTTGAATCCGTACGGTCGGATATTGAGTAGAACAACGAGCGCCAATGTCAGCGCAAGGACAAGAATCGGCCAGCGTTGTTTCAGTGTTGTCACAGTGAGAGATATGCGACTCCGGCGCTTTCAAAAAGCGCAGGTTTCCATGCTGAACGCAGATCGTAAAAGACCGCGTTTTTCTTGAGGCCTTTCAGCAAGTCCTTCTCCGTCAGCTTAAGGTATGCGCGGTGTGATACGGCTGCGACGATGGTATCGAAAGGGCCATCATCAAGTGATGCATAAGGGATGCCGAGGGCTTCCACTTGCTCTTTTGTGAGCTCCGGATCATGACCGTAGACATCGCAGCCAAGATCTTTCAGTTTGCGGATCACGTCGTGGATTTTGGAGTTGCGGGTGTCCGGAATATTTTCCTTAAAGGTGAGTCCCATGACGAGTACCTTGGCGCCGACTGGGGAAATTTTCCGCGCACCCATCGCTTTTGCGATCTGACGTTCGATGAATGTCGACATGGTGTCATTCATCTTTCGTCCGGCTGCGATCACTTCCGTGTGCATGCCGAGCATCTTCGCTTTATGAACAAGATAGTACGGATCAACACCGATGCAGTGTCCGCCGACGAGGCCGGGTGAGAACTTCAAGAAATTCCATTTTGTACCTGCAGCATCGAGCACGTCTTTCGTTCGGATTTCCAAGCGGTCGCAGAGGCGCGCAATTTCATTGATGAGAGCGATGTTGATATCGCGCTGGGTGTTCTCCAGCGCCTTCGCGAGCTCGGCAACTTTGATATTGGGAGCCTTGTGGACACCTGCGGTGACGATTTTGCCGTAGACCTCAGCAAGCCTGTCAGTTGTAGCGGCGTCTTGTCCTGCAACGACTTTGATGATTTTATCGACAGTGTGCTCCTTATCTCCTGGGTTGATGCGCTCTGGCGAATAACCAACGGTAAAATCTGTACCGCATTTCAATCCAGACTCTTTCTCAAGAATCGGTACGCATTCATCTTCCGTTGCACCTGGGTACACCGTGGACTCGTACACAACGACTGTTCCTTTCTTGATGTTCTTGCCAACTGTGACGCTCGCTTTATGGACTGGCGTCATATCAGGATTATTCGCGTCATCCACTGGTGTCGGGACAGCAACAATAATCGTATCGGCCAAACCTATGACAGATGCATCCGCCGAATACTCGATCTTCGTAGCGGCGAGATCTTTGGTTGTCAGTTCGTGCGTCCAGTCTTCTCCGGCCTTCAACGTCTTGATGCGCTCAGGGTTAATATCGAAACCATACGTTTTCCAGCCGCTTCTACCGAATGCTGCGGCAAGCGGAAGACCGACGTAACCGAGGCCGACGACGCAAATCACCGGGTCTTTTTTCATGGCCAAAGTGTACCAGATGTCGGGAAATAGGGCTGCAGCAATCGAGCAAGCGCGCTACTCTGACCGCATGATCGATTGGAAAGGCAAACATGTCCTCGTGACAGGCGGTACAGGAATGATCGGCAGCGTTCTCGTGGAGGCGCTCCTAGACCGTGGTGCCTTGGTTCGTGTGCCCGTGCGTGCTGCTAATTATCGGTCACTCTCAAAAAGGAGGGCAGAAATCGAGTGGATAGATGGTGATCTCCGTGACTCCGAGTATTGCACACGGCTTGTCTCGGGCATGAACCATGTTTTTCATCTTGCGTCACATCGCCGCAATGTCGACTTTCATCGTAAGTACTGCGCAGATGTCCTCGCTGGTAACGTAGAAATGACTCTCGCCATGACTCGTGCGCTAAAGGAGTACAAGAGTGCGTCCGTTACGTTTTTCTCGACGGCGAACGTTCCGCCGAAGATCGACGTTATTCGCTTGGCTCAGCAGGAAAGTAATGATGGCTACGTTCTCGGCAAAGCTCTCTGCGAGACATTGTGGCTCACAGCCTCACGTCAGTACGGCTTTCCACTTCTTATTGTTCGGCCGGTCGGTGTGTATGGAGAGCGCGACACGTTCTCTGAGGATGGCAACGTCATTCCCTCTCTCATGGTGAAGGCAGAAGCAGCAAAAGAAGCGCTGCAAGTATGGGGTAGCGGCAAGCAGGAGCGCGTCTTTCTTTATGTGCATGATCTCGCAGCGGCAGTACTGAAACTTTTGGATCACGGTGCTCAGGGCATTCAGTACATCACGCCATCGAATACCGTGACGGTTGCCCGTGTGGCTGAGCTCATTCGTGATCTTGTAAACCCAGGTCTCCCCATCGAATTTGATCCGAGCAAGCCAGAAGGCAGACGCAGTATTGCGGCACTTCCGCCTCATGAATGCTTAGAAAAGTTTGAGTGGACGCCATTTTCGGTCGGTCTCCAAAAGACGTATGAAGGGTGGAAGCGCAAAGGTGAGTAGGTTTCGCCATTATCGGGTTCTTTGGTACTCTCTTTGCCAATGAAGATGATTTTCGGACACCCGCTCTGGCTCAAGCATGGCAATAAGTTTCTTCGGTTCGCAGTGTGCGGCGGACTTGGTGCATGTATCGACTTCGGAACCCTCGCGCTTCTCGTGCACTTTCTGAAGTGGCCAGAAAAATACGCACTTCTTGTCTCGACAGGACTTGCGATGATTTTCGTCTTCTTCGCAAATCGTCTCTTCACTTTTAAAGCTGCTGGAAATGCTAGTAATCAAGCTGCTAAGTTTCTTGCTGTGTACGCCATCGCAGCATTCTTGAACTACACTTTCTCGCTTACCTTTATTTATCTTGGTGTTCACTATCTGCTTTCTAAGGCTCTTGCGATTGGTTTCATCATGTTCTTCAACTACTTCTCCTTAAATGGTTTTGTCTTCAAGCAGAAGACAGAAGTTTCCGATGAAGTTTTCGTCGCATGAAAAGAATAGCCATCATCGCCGGCGCCGGTCCAGCAGGTCTTACCGCCGCGTACGAGCTTCTCAAGCGTACGGACATCAAGCCGATTATTCTTGAAATGACGGATGCCATCGGCGGTATTGCGCAGACGTATAACTACAAAGGTAACCGTATCGATATTGGCGGTCACCGATTTTTCTCGAAGGTAGATCGCGTCATGGATTGGTGGTTTGCGGTGATGCCGCGTCAGAGTAAACCTTCTGCGGATACGATCGAAAAGCAGCATGAGATCGATTACGTTGCAGAAAGCATCGTTGAGTATCTCTGTCCGGAGTGTTCACCGGACGGCAAAACGATGAAAGTCACGATGAAAGATGTTGATCCGGAAAAAACGGACAACGTTATGCTGCAGCGTCCGCGCGTTTCGCGCATTTTCTACCGTAAAAACTTTTTCCCGTATCCGATCGGCATCACGTTCATGGTCGCCAAGCGCCTCGGATTTTGGAACACGTTCATGATCGGCATGAGCTACATCAAGCGTCATATTTTTCCCTTGAAAGATGAGACGTATCTCGATGCCTTTTACAAAAACCGTTTCGGTGACCGTCTCTATAAAACGTTCTTCGAGGCCTATACCGAGAAAGTGTGGGGAGTGCCCTGCGCACAAATTCGGGCAGATTGGGGCGCACAGCGTGTGAAGGGCTTGTCTCTCAAGCGTGCGGTTGTCCATGCGCTGAAAGACCTTCTTTCCAGTGATTTCAAAAAGCAGCAGGAGGAGCGTGAGACCAGCCTCATCACTCGCTTTTTCTATCCTAAGTTCGGTCCAGGTCAGATGTGGGAGATCGTGACCGAGCAGGTAAAGAAGTGCGGCGGTGACGTACGCATGCGTCATCGTGTGTCTGGTGTTCACATCGAGGTTGGCAAAGTTGTCGCTGCGACGATCGAAGATATGCAGACTGGAAAAACCGAGCGTATGGAGTGCGACTACTTTTTCTCGACCATGCCGATCAAGCACCTTGCAGGCATGATGACGCCGCATCCGCCAGCACGCGTTGTCGAAGTAGCCGAAGGTTTGCACTACCGAGACTTTCTTACGGTCGGACTTCTTCTCAAGAAGCTGCACGTTCAAGAGAAGGGTAAAGCTCCACAGGCTGATGTACCTGATAACTGGATCTACATTCAAGAAGGTGGCGTCAGGGTCGGACGCGTACAGCTTTTCAATAACTGGAGTCCGTATATGGTGAAAGACCGCAAGAATACGACGTGGATCGGCCTTGAGTACTTCGTGAATGAAGGAGGCGACCTCTGGGTGATGGAAGATCAGGCGCTCATCCAGCTCGGAATTTCTGAGATGGTGAAGATCGGCATGATCCGCGCGGAAGACGTACTCGATGGTTGCGTGCTTCGCATGCCGAAGGCGTATCCGGCGTACATCGGAAGCTATACACAGCTCAATGTTGTACGCGAATTTGTGGAAGGCATTCCAAACTTATATCTCGTTGGAAGAAACGGCATGCATCGTTACAACAACCAAGATCACTCGATGCTGACCTCCATGCTTGCGGTGGATAACATCATCGCCGGGCGCACTGACAAATCGAACCTTTGGGAGGTGAACCTGGACATGGTGTACCACGAGGAAAAGAAGAAGGCCTAGCGATACTCTGTCGCCTGCAGATTCACCGTCGTCATCCTGATAATGTTACCTTCATCATTGATCGTGCCGTTGACGCCATAGACTCCGTCTTTTCCCCGTACGACAAACGATACCGTTCCATCGGCACTGCGGAATGAATCTTGGGGCACTACGCGGATTTCCTCTGCCTTGAGATGGAATTCGGTTGCAATGGCTCCAATGATTGCCTCGCTGTTACGGGTTGCTATCGTTTCCAGCGGAGAGTCTGGTCCGTGCTGTGATTCGAGATGTGACATGGTTACAAGGGTTAAGAGGCGAAAAGTTTGTCGAAGTCGACGTCTGCGAAGTTGTATCCGGAGAATGCTTCTGCAAATTCTTCGAAGGTGAACACCATAACCTGTGACGTATCGTGTGGATTCTTGATCATCACAGTCGGGGGAGTGTTGAACCTGTTTACGTTCTCCACTGAGTAGGCGTGACTGTGATACAGCTTCACGTTTTTCCCTGACATCTTCACTTCGTACTGGACTTCATCCGCACGAAGCGACCTCCCTTCTGCCTTCGCTTTCGCAACTACCTGGGGCGAAAGTGCGACGCTGCTTACAGCCGCGATGGTTTTGCCTTTGTGGAAGTTCTTGAGCCATGCAATGGCCTGCTCTTTTCCGCCCGCTGTAGCCAAAGAGGTATATGAATTCGGTTGTATGACCTTTGCCGCAATCGCATCGCCGAACATTTGCTTGAGAGCAATTTCGCTGTGACCTCCTTCCATATCGATTCGATTTGATGTTCCGCTTTTCAGTTTAAGAAAGGCTGCCTCGAGGATCTGCCATCCAGGCGACGCATCGACAGGTTTTAGGATTTTTCGATTGTACTTATCGGTGCTCTGATCGACGGAATGTTCGCCGATATCGGCGTCAGAGATCAATATTTCGCCCCTTGGGTCTTTTCCACCAAGCGGGAATTTGACCGCATAGCCATCTTTCGTTTTTCTGACTGATGTTCGCATCATGGCTTCGAAATATGGTGAGCGCTTCAAACTGTTGAATGCGGCGATGAGGTAACAGTTACCGACGTTCGACTGCTTCATTTCGCCGTCGAAAAGAGAGTCGAACTCGTCTCCGGTCAGAGTAGCGTTTCGGCCGACTTTCGCCCGCATCATGCGCATGAATTCGAATGCCTTCTGTTTTGGCATCGTTCCGGTCTGTGCGTCCGTTCCCTCGACTTCGTGAATGTGAGCCACTTGATCAGGCTTCAGTTCGATCGCCACTGCTTGGCTGCCCTTGTTCGTTAGCGTATCTCGGCGCACCCACCATCGTCCGTTTGTTGAGCGCTCTACGCGCCATCCGCGTTCCGGAGCTCCAGAGGGATGGATCACGTAGACCTCCTGCCCTTTGCGGATCGGGGCTCTTCCTTGGGCGGCGAATTCGGGCGAGGAATAGTTGAGCGATTCCAGGTCGGTCGTCGTCACATTCTTCGAATTCCAGGTAGCGGTTTTGTCGTCGTATTTCCGTACCGTGTACGTGCCGTCTGCATTGCGGCTTTGTACCGTCCAACCGGGTTCCGCCGAGCCATTGTCTCTTCGTACCAGCACCTGCGTCTCCGGACGGAAGTTCGGCGGCGCCTCTTTCTGCACGTCGGGAGTTTTGACTGTGGGTTTCGCTTCGGTGGTCTGCTGCAGCTTTCTTGGAGGCGGGGGAGGAGGAAGCGGTATTCGAACTTGTCCTTTCGGTTGCACCGGCGTTACTAGTGCCTGAGGTGACTTCTCTCGTTTTGGTGGCGGAGGTGGCAGGACGCCCTTTTTGTATACTGGTGGCGGAGTGTTTCCGCACACACCGTTTTCCATCAGTGTGCGGCGTTGCTTCTTTGTAAATCCAGCCTCTTTCAGAATCTGCGCTTTCTCCGCGAGGTCGGCAGGTGAATATGTCGCATTTCCGTCGGCGTCCGTTCCGGTTCTCGGAACTTCATGCGCCTTGATAATTGCGGTTTCTTGCGAGGCATCCAAAACTTCTTCGCCGAGCATTTCTCCTGCTGCTTTGAGTCTCTCGGTCTTGCCTTCCGGCGTATCGGGCAGCGCCATGATCCTCGCTCTATTGTCAGCCAACTGTGCCGCTCGTTTGCTTTCGCCCCTGATTTTCACGCCTTCCATTCCTCCACCCATCGCTCCGCCGAACACTGCACCTGTTATTGCCCGCCTCTTCGTATCGGTAACGGCTTCTCCCACAGTCTTTTTGCCCGTGGCAACGTCTACGGTGCCGTGCATGACACCTTCTGTCGTTCCGGAAATTGTTCCTTGGGTCGCACCTGCGGCGGTCTTACCGGTCACTCGTGCAAGCGCTTCGGATGTTTTTGCTGAGAAATATCTTGAATTTTTCTTCACCCAGTTACCGACGTATTCATCGACTTTCATTTTCTTCAGTGCTTTGCCTCCGACATGAGATGAGATCACACCGATGATAAATTCTTGTGCCGCTTGCTCGGGAGTTTTTGTGCCGACGGCCACGTCCGTCAGTGCTTTCGAGATTTCGTAGACTTCTGATCCGTATGGGATCAGACCTGCCGCTATGCCGACACCCGTATCGAGTGTTTCTAGACATGTCGTCCAACGGTCCAGTACGACTTCCGCCTGTTTCAGTTTGCCGTTTATTGCCATCCAGTCCACTTCAAGCGAGCGGTCTCGCTCTGCATTACCTTGCATGGCCATTGCTAGATGTCGATCGTAATCACCGACAACCGACTGCGGGAGTTCCGGTAAGCCAAGCCTTTTTCTCGCAGCCTTCACATCATCGATCGATGTCATGGCTGCGACGTCGATGCGCATTTTTTTAAGTTCCTCGAGAGCTTCTTTCTGCTTCACGATGCCTTCGTATTCCGCCTGATATGTCGTCTTGCCAAAGAGCCCACCCATCTTGAAGACGGTGTCCATATCTCTACCGACAGTGATGCCTTGGTAATCTTTTTCATCCTGCGCAATCGACGCTTTCATCTTGTCGATCTTTCCATCCAGCACATCGAGCGTATCCCATTTTGTGATGTTCATGATTCTTTCTGCCTCTCTTTTTATCGCATAGTCTGATGCATTGAGAGTGGAATGCATCATGTCACGTCGATCAGCGGTGCTTGCAAACGAAGACACGTGTGCAATGCGCATGTCTGCTTCTTTTTTTGGCTTTATCTCTGTCGTATCAGAGATGGCCTCAGAGCCAAGTTCTTGGCGACTTGTTGGTGTGTTGTTATTTTCTGTATGCATCAAAATATTATACCATAATTATGTCATAAAGACCAATACGCTTAGACGTTCTTTGTATACCACTCAACCGACTTTTTTATGCCTTCGGAAAATGGCGTTTGAGGTCTGTAGCCGAGCTTTTTCTTAGCCTTCGAGATGTCTGCGATGTAGTGCGTTACCTCTCCTGTACGTGCACTTGTTGTGACGATGTTTGACTCGCTCCCAAGAAGCCTCTTCATCTCTTCTGCGAGGTGCAAAATTGTTGTGCCTTCTCCGTAGGCTAAGTTATATGTGTCGTTTTTCGCCGTCTCAAATTTTTCAACGCCGAGCATCATGCCAGCAACGCAGTCATCGATGTACGTGAAGTCCAAACATTTTTCTTTGCCGAACACATTCATCGTCTCGCCGGCTTTCGCTTGGCGGAAGAAGAGGGGAACGACACGGATAGAGTCATCGTACATGCCGTACACGTTGCTAAATCTCCAGATAATCGAGTCGATCTTGTAGCAACGCTTGTACGCCTCAAAGAGCGCCTCGCCGCCGATTTTGCTTGCGGTGTACGGACTCTCACACGTCATGAAGTGCGCCTTGTCTTCGGTGTATTTCTCTCCGGCCGGCAAATGGATGTTGCCGTATGTCTCGCGTGACGAAGCGAACATCGCTTTCTTGATGCCATTCTTGCGTGCAAATTCCAAAATGTTGAACGTATCGGTGAAGTTGTCCATCGCGCGGTCGGGGTTCTCTACAAGTTCGTAGACGCGGGCGTTGGCTGCCAGATGGATGATCATCTCACAGTCGGTGGGTAGTTTGCCGAACTCTTCCTTATGCCGTAGATCGATATCAATACGCAGTTTCTCCACCACTGGATTCCACTTACAGGGCTCCCAGTCTGCCCCAATAACCTCGTGGCCAGCCTTGAGGAGGGCTTCACAAAGACGTGTACCAATAGTGCCGGAGGAACCTGTGACGAGGACTTTCATCGGTTCGCAGTGTACCCATCAGCGGGGATAATGTCAGCTTTGGCTTCCAGAGCGGCTTTCTTGGCTCTAAGCTGTCGCCATGCTTTCCCTGGTTCTGCCGACGTACAACGAGGCTGCCAACATTTCGGCGCTTATCGATAACATCGACGGCGTTCTCCAATCCGTTCCGCATGAGATCATCGTTGTCGATGACAACTCACCCGACGGTACGTGGAAAGTAGCGGAAGGACTGACGCGCAAACATCCGGCGCTTCGTGTTCTGCGCCGAGTCGGACGAAAAGGTTTAAGTTCCGCAGTGACTGATGGTTTTGACATGGCGAGAGGTGACGTGCTTGCTGTCATGGACGCCGATGGACAGCACGATGCGATGCTTCTGCACACGATGCTTTCTTCCCTGAAGGCCGGAGCGCAGCTCACGATCGGATCACGCTACGTTCCGGGAGGAAGTGTCGGAGAATGGGTGAGAGATCGTCGCATTATCAGTTCTGCAGGCAC
>JAYTPR010000013.1:0-7129 GCA_043747095.1 Candidatus Peribacterales bacterium | reverse complement strand
AAAACCGCCATCAGAACCCTGCACCTCGACGATCGTTCCATCCGGACAATCTGGAAATGCAGACACCGACGTCTGAAACACGGCATGGTGCCTGTTTTTCAGATGTGGGTCGCGGCCGGGCTTAAGACGAAGGACGGGGTAGGTCGTCATGACCGGGAGAGGGTATCAGAAACAGGTGGAACGTGCAGGCAGAAAGCTGTCAGAGTAAGCTCTGAGCCATGTCCTTCTGGAAGACATTATGGCGCCGAACCCTCACAAAAAAGCGTATTGAACGTGAGAAACAGCAGATTGTGCTGCAAGACGGTCCATGGACTGCACACAACATCCCGCTTGGCCACAGCATCACCACCATGGGTGTGCAGAGGAACTACGACACAGCAAAGCTTGAACTCTGTATGAAGACGATCGCCGAGAATGCGGGTAAGCCAATAGCTGCGCTCCGTATCCTGGACCTGGCATGCCTGGAAGGAATGTACTCCATCGAATTCGCACGGTTCGGCGCGGAAGTGGTGGGCATCGAGGTACGCGAACTCAATCTCAGGAAAGCTCGGTTCGCGAAAAAAGCGCTCGGACTCCGGAACGTTGAATTCATGAAAGACGACGTACGAAACATCAATCATCACGTCTACGGCGAGTTCGACGTCGTTCTCATGACCGGCATCCTGTATCACATTGATCAAGTCGATCAGCTCCCACTCCTCAAAGCTGCATCTGGCATGTGCAAGAAACTGATGTACGTCGATACCCACGTCGGACTGACTCCGGACAGAGAATTTAGCGCAGACGGCATGACATTCACGGGTACCGAGTGGCAAGAATTTGCGCCGCAAGCGACCCTCGCTGAGCGAGAGAAGATGCTATGGGCGTCGTTTGAAAACCCCAAGAGCTTCAAACTCTCGCTCCCGTCGCTTCACACTGCACTGAAGCATGTCGGTTTTCAGACAACGGAAGAATTACCACGAATCGAGAAACAGCCTGCCGATCGCATCGTCGTTCTTGCAAGAAAATAAACTTCCAGAGATTACGACTCTTTGGCTGAACTTTATATTTCCCGCAGCCGGGACGCCGCGTCCCGGATTTGTAAATTTGAGCTGATACCGCCTGCGACGCGGCGTCGCAGCTACGGAATTACATAAAAAAAAGAAGTGCAGAAAATCAATGATGATACCCACTTCCCGCCAAAATCGCATGTGCGCGGTACAGTTGCTCCAAAAATACAAGTTTACAAAGCTCATGCGGAAGAGTCATCCGACTCAGTGACAGCACAAGCGTCGCTTTCGCTCGAATGCGGTCATCAAGGCCGTACGCACCACCGAGAACGAATGTGATGGACTGACCGTTATCACGCTGTTTGCCTATCCATGAAGCGAACTCAGTCGATGAAAACTCTTTGCCTTTGTCATCAAGCGCGACGATGACTCCAGTCGTCTTTTCTAGGGCATCCAAAATTTTCTGACGCTCTTCTTTTTCGTCACCTGCACTGAGCACGCGTTCTGTGAGATCACAAAAATGTCCGAGACGTTCCGTAAACACTTCACAACCATCCTTGATCCACGGGGTCTTCACCTTCCCAACGGAAAGGAGCGTGATTTTGTGCATTTACTTGCGGTGTAGTAGCGCAACAAGCTCGATGTGCGCTGTGTGCGGGAACATATCAACCGGTTGTACGGTGCGGAGTTCGTAGCCGTTCTTCAAAAACTCACCAAGGTCTCTGGCAAACGTTGCAGCATTGCAGGAAACGTAGACGATTTTCTCTGGACGATGCGTGATGATGGATTCCATCGCAGCAGGATGAAGGCCAACGCGTGGAGGATCGACGACGATGACATTGAACTTGTATTTGCCGCCCGGTTTGAGCTGCTGATGCAGTACCTGCTCAGCCTTTCCTTTATAGAAGCTAATGTTACTGATGCGGTTTCTTCCAGCTGAGCGAAGTGCATCATCAATGGCAGATGGGTGAGATTCGATGCCCACGACTTTCTCGCAGTAACGAGCCAAGTACTGACCGATGGTTCCCATGCCGCAGTACGCATCGAGCACTGTATCTTTCATGTTGAGATCAGCAGCCGTGCGAATGGCGGAATAGAGCTTTTCGGTAGCGAGTGTGTTGGTCTGGAAGAACGAGAAAGGTGAAATCTGGAACGTGAGGTCGAAGAGACGCTCCGTGATCCACTGTTCTCCCACAAGCGCGTGAATCTTTGGCTCCTCCGGTTTGTCGTTCAATCCAAAGTGCTCAACGATGAGAAGTGACTTGAGATTCGGACGACCAGCGAAGCGCAGGAATTTCTGGAAGAGCGGCTCAAGTTCTTTCTTGCGGGCCTGCACCACGAAACAGATCATCTGCTCGTTCGTGTGAATACCACGTCGGAGAATGATGTTTCTGAGCATCCCTTTATGCGTCTTCGGGTTGTAGACTGGAAGTTTCGTATCAGCCATGAAACGACGCACGTCAGACAGAAGTGTGGGAAGCTGTTCGTCATACAAATGACATTCTGTGACCGGGAGAATGGTTGCCCACTCGCCTGCTTGATGGAAACCGATGCCCGGATTCTCATCAAAGAAAATGCGCTGCGGCTTTCCGCCCGGCACTTTTGGCGGCTGGTGTTCGGTGCGCATATTTGCGTAACCGAACGTGAGTTCAAGTTTGTTGCGATAGTGAAAAACCTGCGGACTCGGAATGATCTTGAGAACGCGACCTGGTAGCTGCTTACGGACAGCAGGATCTACCGGAGTGAGATGCTCAAGTGTTTCACGAACAATGTCCTCCTTGTATTGGATCTGCTTATTATAGGAGAGGTTCTGCCACACACAGCCGCCACATGTGCCGAAATGCGCACATTTGGCCACGATCTCGTCTTTGGATCGCATCATCACTTTCTCGACTCGTGCTTCATAGAACGTGTCCTTCTTCTTGGTAATGACCGCAGAGACCTTCTGGCCAGGAATGGCTCCAGTGACAAACACTGGAACACCGCCAATCGTCGCAAAACCAGCTCCTCCGTGGGCGAATTTCTCAATCGTCAACACATGGGACTGCCCTGGCTGAGGAACGATGGGGTCTGGGATACTTGACATTATTCGGGCTATATAGTATAAATTAACACTTTTGAAATTCTATGCACTCTTTCACCTCCTCTCCGGCGCCGGTAAGAAAGGCGTTCCACCTCCTTATCGGGGGAACGATGCTCGGACTTCTTGTGACTGGAGTCATGGTAGCACGGACGAATGAGCTCGCAAGCAGAAGTGATTTTCACGCCGCAGCACCACGATTTGTCTCCAAGGCTGCATCTGCCAAGCCAGTGATTCTTCCGATTCACAAGGCATCTGCCAAACTTCTCCCGGTCGTAAACCAAGAAGACATCATCCCCCGCCATCGTGCACTTGCAGACCAGGTGCTTCGTTCACTGCCGAATCACTGCAGAGATCATCTGCAAAATTTTTATGTGAACTACGACAAAAATGCAGCGAACCGTGGACTCGGTGGCGAAAGCACGATCATTATTATTGGCAACGTTCCGGACCGCGAGTTCCGCGCACTCCTTATTCATGAGTGCGGACACGTCGCTGACCTCGGCGGACTGCGCGGTACAACAGCGGGAGGGAAAACGAGTTTCTTCGACGGCAACACCCCAATCTATGCGAATGATCCAAGCGTCGCCTTCTACGCCATCAGTTGGATCACGCCACAGATCAATCAGCCGGGTACGAAAGATGAAGACTTCGTTTCTGGATACGCAGCGTCCGATCCATTTGAGGACTTTGCAGAAGCCTACGCGTACTACGCCCTGCAGAAAGAGTCGTTTCAACAGCTCGCCGTCAAGAATCCTGTCATCAAAGCAAAGTATGACTTCATGGATCAGGTCGTGTTCGCAGGTTCCACAGCTGTAGCTAAAGGACAACATGCTCCAGGAAAAAAAGTTCCGTGGGACGTGACAAAATTGCCGTACGTCTGGCACGCGAAGCGCTAACATCTCGCCCATGAATTCCGGAAACCGCATCGGCGAGCTGGTGCCACTCTTGGAAAAATTTGAATTCCCGTATTGTGATATGCGTCACGAGAATGCAGTGCGCGATAAGAAAGGAGATGCCGTCCCGGACCAGCACGGTTTAAAGGCGCTTATCGACCAGTGTCCGGTTCGGACACGCTTTAAACGTCCGGCCTGCAACCATTGTGAAGGGCACTCTCTCGATCCGTTATTGGAAATGACGTACGTGCTTTCTCTGGCGAAAAAGCTAACGCCCGAACTCCAAAGCATGGAGACTCAACACAAGAAGGATCTGGAATCCAAAAAGGTGATCGATCGTAGGGCCAATGAAGCAAGAACCGGCGAAACGCTACGTGCCGTGGATGTCCCATCAGTCGCCGATGCCGAAATGCAGGCTGCCGAATTCGTACGACAACATCGTGCAATTGTAGACCGGATGCGCGCTTTCACTATTGCGCTCCTCATTGCAGCCAAGACGAGTACATAGAGTGGTATGATCAATCCATGCGCCGAACATTTCTTCTGCTCTGCTGGCTCGCAACCGACATCGCCCTCTTCATTGCGGCCTACGCCATTGCGTACTTCCTCCGTGTGGGCTTCATCGTCTCCACGGACTTCCCGCTCGATAAATACATGCAGACGACGCTCATCGTTGCACCATTTTGGATCGGCACGATGCTGGAACTCGGCATCTTCCGCCTCACACGCATCCAGGGCAGTCGCAAAAACCTGACGCATATTCTTTTCTCGTGCGTACTCGCTTCTGCATTATTCACACTCACGTACTACTTCCTGCACAACAACTTCTTTAGCAGGTTGCTCCTTGTCTACGCAGGGCTTATCAGCCTTGGCTTTACTGTCGTATGGCATCTCGCCTTTGATTCATGGCAACGCAAAGTACTGCGCAAAAACCCAGCGGCGTATCCGGTACTCATCGTGGGGCTTAACCGTGAAGCAGAACGCTTGATCGATCTTTTGGAAGACAAGCAGTCGCCATTTAAACCAGTGGCGATTTTGGACGGACAAGGCACAAGTAAGACTGAGGTACGCGGTGTTCCGGTTCTCGGAAAACTCAACAAACTTGAAGAGGTGATCAAAAAACTGAAGCCTTCACATCTCATTCAGTGCAGCAATCTTGAACACACCATCAACCTCATGAGCGTGTGCAGGCAACACAAGATGACGTACCTCCTACTCCCGAGCGTTCTCGGAGCAGTAGAAGGATACGGTGAGCAGATCGAAGGAAAATCATTCATCAAAGCTGATCACGAGAGTTGGTAATCTTTCCGAATTCCGATGCAGTGCTTCATTCTCGCCGGCGGATTTGCCACCCGTTTGTGGCCGCTCACCGAGCGCAGAGCAAAGCCACTCTTGCGAGTAGCAGGTAAGCCTATTTTGACCTACGCAGTCGATGCAGTGCCTCCGGAATTGCAGATCACGGTCAGTACCAACGCGGCATTCGCCGAGGACTTCAACGTGTGGAAGCAAACACTGAAACGAGAGAACATCACGATCTCCATAGAAGATGCGGGACACGAAGATCAAAAGCTGGGAGCACTCGGCGCGATTGCGAGGTGGGTTCGCGAGGAAAAAATCGACGATGATGTACTCCTCCTCGCCGGTGATAACTTCGCTGCCTGCGACATGGCAGCATTTTTGAAACTCTTCCGTGGTAAACCATTGGTTGCTGGTCATGACATTGGAGATACGGACGCGGCCAAAGCCTTCGGCACGATCATTACAAAGGAGGAGGCAGAATCGGTGCTCCGTACCGTGACCTCATTTGAGGAAAAGCCCACACATCCCAAATCCACAGTGGTCTCTACAGGCTGGTGGGTACTCCCCCGCTCGTCACTGTCCGTCCTGACTGAACACGCAACCGCGCACCCAGACAACGTCGGTGGTGTGTTCGAGGAATTTCTCCGACGCAACATCTCAGTCGATTGCTTCATCTTCCGCGAACTCTGGAAAGACATCGGCTCGTTTGAAGCATATATGTCGCTCCACCGTGATCTCGTAGGAGAAAAAGCTATCACAAGCCCCACTGCGTCCTTCAGCCCAGACTCAGAACTCAAAGGCGCGGTCGACCTTGGTCCAAAAACAACGATTACGAAGTCTGTACTCACAGATTGCATCGTCTTTGGTAATACAACCATCGATGACTGCGTGCTCACGCGCTGCATCATTGATGAAGGTTGCTCGCTTACAGGCGTTGATTTGACGGACAAAATGCTCCGAGCGGGCACCGTGCTGCATTTGAAGCCGTAATAAGGAGTCGGAATGTGCCGTTTCCCTTCCATGACAAAAGGGTTACACTTGGCCGCGCATGAACCCCGGACGACTTATCGGCCTCACTGCTCTCTTCGCGGCTCTTACGGCCTGCAGCGGAGGCGTCACGCTGACCTACACGGTCAGCTCCAACATTCCAGATACAGCAAAATCTCTTGAAGTATTTCAAGCAGCCGAACGTGTGATGGCGCGTAGGCTCCCTGCAGCAGAGGTAAAGGACTCACAGGTTAAAGTTGTACCAACCGGAAGCAGTGCGACGATGACCATTAAAGTATCTAACGCGGCTGCAGCAGCCACGGCAGAACGCATTCTTGGCGAACCATTTTCATTCGATATTCGCTTGGAAGGTCCAAAACTTCCGGATATGGGTCCGGACGAAACAAACTGGCTCACAACGGGCGTCGACGGCTCTACCTTATTGTGGGTTATTCCGATCGCGAACCCTGATACAAAAGAAATCGGTGTCGAACTGCAATTTAGTAAAACGGGTCTCAAACTCCTGGAAGAGGCCTTCAAGGGCAACAAAGGCAAGCATGTCGGCATTTTCGTTCGCGATCTCCTTGTCTCAAAGATGACGATCTCCACCGATACAGTCACTGACCATATTCTCATCAGCGGTATTCCTTCAGAGCGCGTCGCGCAGATTTTTGCCGATGACGTGAATGTCGGACTACACGCAATTTTTACTGAGAAATAATCCCCATCCCCCATCATGTCCTCTTCGCAGCAGCGTTCATCCTTCTGGCCAATCGTCACCGCAGTCGTGGTGGCTCTCAGCGTGATCATCGCGATCCCTGACCAATACAAGACGTTTCTGCCAAGCTTCCTCAAGCCAGGTCTCCACCTCGGCCTTG
>JAYTPR010000012.1:0-2478 GCA_043747095.1 Candidatus Peribacterales bacterium | reverse complement strand
CGCGAGCGTTAACGCGGAGCTAGAGGACGCGCTCAAGGCCGTGGTGGAGGGCACTGACGAATACAACAAGAAAGAATCGACCATCATGAATCTTTCGAGGCGAGCGAGAGACATCTCTCCCGAGATTCAAGCACTCGCGCTGCGGGCATACCACACGTTCGTACGCGAGCCGACGACGGCAAAAGAGTACGCTGAAAATTTTTCTATCCCGCGTGACGTCGTACTCGCCGAAGCGGATATCGAAATAGGAAGACGACTGCATGAAGGTATTACTGACGCGCAGTACACGGCAAGTACCCTGCAGGGAATCAAGCGGTACGTGGACACACTCGATATTCCGCTTGCAAGGGTGGAAGCGAAGGTGCTTGAAAGTCTCGACGAGATCATCGATGCAGGGCCTGTGAGAACCGTATCCTACTTCTTCGAATATCTCGGTCTCGATCTTGCGTGTCTTGAGCAAGAGCCGAGACGTACCAAGATGAAAGCTGCATTCAAGAAGGAGCTCGAGAGAGCATATGAAACCAGGGATGACGAGGGTGAGCGCGTGAAGAGATACGAAGCGATGATCGACGCTTTGGGTCGGGATCAGCCTGCTGACCAAGCTGAAGACGATAACGACGGCGATCCGTTTGCAGGGGGCCGCCGCTCCAGAGGAGGTGAAGCAGAGCGTCACTACGGACATTTTTCACGTTGGTTTCAACTCGGCGACATTCCGGTGCTCACAGAAGTGCTGGATGAAGAATTGCGTTCCGTCGTGACGGATAGTTCCAATTTCGGTGCGCGCTTTCGCAAATTCGAGGAGAAAATCTGCATGCCGCTCGACTACGTTCCGAGCGAGGAAACGAGAACGGCAGTGTTTACTTGGGCAATTGGTGATTTGAGAGAAGGCGGAGGGTACCGTGCCTTGCTTTTGCAGCGGTGCGGCATCGATCCCGCGGATCCCGAAATTCAAGACGCTGCGTTTGAGTGTCTCCTTCTGAGGACTGCGAAAAACAACAATTTTTTCGAACGAGAAGATGCACTCAAGAAAGCCCAAATGTTTATCAAAGAGTGGAAGTTGCCCGCAGACACGATGGGAAAGCCGGAAGTGCGCGATGCCTTTCGTACGCGTATGTTCGAAGAGATCGGAGAAGGAAAGCTGGAGCAAGCTCGGAAAATAGCCGATCAGATGAACCTGAAAGCTGACTGGAAAACCGACGACGGTAAGGCTGCCGCTCTCAAGGGCTTCGGCACGTTGCTTCAGTCTAGGGTGCCCGAACAAGCGTTTGAACTGGCGCGCGAATCCGACCTGAGAGATACCGATATGGCTGCGGCGATCGCCAATGCGATGACGACGAACCCGCTACCCACATTGCGTGCTATCGATGTCATCCCAGCGAGGATTCGCCAGCGGCTCGATGCAAAATTTCATCTGCAGACGTATGCCGACGATCTTGCCATTCCGTCGAAAGAGATTTACGACGAATACTGCCAACTCGCGGACGCACGCGATCCGCTGCGGCTTTCCGCGTACGTCGTGAAAATGAAGGGCCAACTCGAGTCGCTCGTGTCGAGCGGCAAACAGGACCCAGACATCGTGAGTCAGCCGCACTACAAAGAGCTCGTCGAAATTGTGTATCCCATGAACGCCGGAGGCTGGTCCAGCTTTGAAGTGAACGAACACTGCGAAGACCGGACCGACGATCTTGCTGCCTACAAAGTCCGCGAAAACTACAATTTCACCGTATCTCCGGGCAGTGATATGCAGCTCAAGGCCGGACGAACGAAGAATGAAGCCGGTCTTGAAAAACTCAATGATCCGGTGGTAAAGGCACACGCACTCTTCTCCCCCGTCGGGTTCGAGCGCGAGAAGATGCTCAAAGTCTTCGATGCTGAGATCGCCAAAGATGCGGCCAACCTTGTTCCCGCAGAGGCATTCGCGACACGCGAAGAGAAAATTTTCGGTCTTATGCTCGAGCAAACGGCCGGACGATTCAGCGCCCAGCGTTTCCGCGAACTCCTCATTGCGTACCAGTACGCCGAATTCCAGGATATTCGCGACTATATCGACGGAACGCGCGGCCGTGCAGAAATGAGTAGGAATCCGGAGTACGCGTATCTCTTGGAGTTGCGTGAATTTTTCGCCGATCGACTAAAGGACGTTGCCCGCAGCATCAGCGACCGCGCTCTTGCAAATCCCGCGTTGCAGGCGAGACTCCCAAATTATTTCCGCGATATAGCCGCGAAAGAGAGCGCCCGAGTCACCGGTGATACTGTGAACAAAATGCAGATCGATAAACTCGGGCTTTCGCAGGGATTCTTGCGACAAATCGCAAAGAGCCTGAAAGCCAAGGTCGGCACGGAGTACACGGATGATCAAGTAAGAGAGCTCATTCGAGATTACGAAGAGCGAACAGCAGGAATGGCTGATGCGGAGCCGCCCGAAGGGGAGTTCGATCGAGCGATCTACAGCCAGATCCGCAGCCAAAGGCAAAAAAC
>JAYTPR010000011.1:0-2667 GCA_043747095.1 Candidatus Peribacterales bacterium | reverse complement strand
TAGTCGATGCCCGGCATGTCCTCTTCAGGGAACTGAAGACCGAGGTCGATGATGTAGAGATCGCCGTCGACATCGACGACGAAACAGTTGCGGCCTACTTCTTCAAATCCTCCGAGAGGATAGAGCTTGAGGCCTTTGCCTCCAGGTGCAGTCGCCAACACTTTGACGGGTGCAGCTTGCGGAGTCGCAGGCTTCGCTGTGCGCGGATGATCCGCAGCAGGCTTCGGCGAAGTAGGAGTAGGAGTAGGAGTAGGAGTAGGAGTAGGAGTAGAAACTTTGTGTGGTTCTGCTGTTGGTTGATTGGCCGGTGGCACCTCGCCACTTGTCACCACCTTCTTGACCCACTCGTGAACAGATTTCATCTGTGTATTGGAAGAAAAAAATTGAACTGAGGAAAACCCTCACAAGCATCGTACTCCTTGCCAGCCACAATAGCAAGTGTTCGATTTGTCATGATGACCTTTTTTTGGCTTGTTATCAATGAATTATTAGGTATTGAAATTTGTTGTGCTAGGCCTCCATGCACCTCATTTCCCTGAGGACGACTGATCAACTGCAGAAAAGAAAGCGATCGATATTTGAAAAAGTTCTCTTCCGAAGAGATCATGCTTCGGGGTCAGAGGAAAGCGTAAGATTCTTGCGGCATAAGGACGTGGCGTGTAGTCTTTTGTACTGTATGAAGATCGAGGTATGGAAAGGACAAACGAAGGCTCCTCAGGGTACCGTCTTGGTGCCAGTCGTACTTGGTGATGAAAAAGGCGATCGCGTCTTTCTATTGATCCACAGTGAAGGCCGTGCTGCAGGGAGTGATAACCTGCGCGAAGAATGCACGAGCGTTCTGACACACGCAGTATTAGAAGGAGAGGGTGACGGGTATGACAGACTCGAGAGCGCACTGAAAGAACTGAATGGACTTCTCAAAGGCTTCCTATTATCGGAGGCCGTCAAAGATGTTCACGCAGTCGTCGGACTCCTAGAACAGAACGGCACACTCCATATCTCGCATGTTGGTCGCGCTGAGGCATATGTCATCAGGGACGGTACGGCAGTGCAGATCACAGAATACGCACGCGCCAAGCCTCCAATGGCCTTTATGCACATTGTGAGCGGTCCGGTACAGAGTAGGGATCACTTCATCATCGCCACTACTCGCTTGCTTCGGTCCATGACGCCAGCGCAACTTTCTCAGACCGTGCAGCACGGTGGCGAGACTGCTGTGCAGACTATTGTTCAGACACTTGCTGCAGAAAAAGAAGCTGCATGCATTTTGCACATCGCACTCGCTGGAAATGTTGGCGACGAAGATGCTCCACGCGAAGTGAATCGTCCTGTGATCACATCTCGCCGTAACCGCGGCAAAGACCGAAACGCCGCGTCACTTCTTTCGAGCGTCAGCGGCGTCATGAATCATGTGGATTGGTCCAAGCTTTTCACGCGCGTCAGCGGATCAAATGGAAAAATAAAAAAGGCGACATCTTCTTTCACCGACAACATCAGCCAGTTCCTAAAAGACCTCTACGATCCAGAGCGCAAGCGCAGGGCTCATCTGCTTCTGCTCGCTGGTTCCGCTGCTGCTTTCCTTATTATCTGGATGCTCGTGCAGCTCACGCTGTCGAGCCAGAGAAGCCAAACAAAGGGCGAGCTTGCTACACTCGTAAAGCAGATCAACGCCGATATTTCGACTGCTGAAACGAGGCAGCTTGCTGGTGAAACAGACAGTGCGAACGCAATCCTTGAGCGCGCTGACCAGCGTGCACGTGAAGTGATGACAAACGAGAGCGGCCTCTACCGCAGTGAAGCATTGGAACTTCTTGATAGGATCAAATCCAAGCGTGAGGAAATGAACCGCGTCATTCGCGTCACTCCCCCACGCGTGATGGCGAACCTGAGCGGCAAGAAGGCTGACATCCTTGCGCAGGGTTTCATCGGACTCAGTAACGGCGAGTTCCTCGTCTACGATCGTCAGGATCTGTATAGCGTGTCCCTCAACACGGTAGAAAGTGCGGACAAACTTGGCTCTGAAGAATTGATTCTCGACGGTGATAATTTCCCCCGCTTCCAGAGCAAGGTATTTATGACGACGGGTAATAGCGTCATCGAAATTTTGAACGGTCAGCCAACGACGATGAAGACGGAAGACTCTGCAGGTTGGATCACGGGTGCAGACATCAAGACGTATCTTCGCTATCTGTACGTCCTCGCTCCGGAGCGCAAGCAGATCTACAAATACGAGCGTCTGGCGAGCCGCTACGGCCCTCCCGCTGAGTACAACGTCAATGGTGATATGACCGGCGCACTGGATATGACGATCACAGGTCCTGTGTACGTACTGCGCGATACATCCGCATCTGGCGGCAAGACTGGCGAGCGTGAAGTGGTGAAACTGCTACGCGGCGAGAAACAGACGTTCAATATTAGGAACCTGCCTCCGGGCGCGCTGAATGGTGTCACGAAAATCTTCAAGTCCGCTGTGAACGGCAACTTCTATTTCCTTGATCCAGAGAACAAGCGTGTCGTTGTCACGACAAATGACGGTGACCTTGGCGACTCTCTGTACCTCAAGCAGTACGTTCTGGACTCCGAGCAAGTGGGGCGCCTGAAAGATCTCTTTGTTGATGCGGAAGACACGCGTCTCTATGTCCTTGATGAGAAGAAGCTCTACGCCAT
>JAYTPR010000010.1:0-3061 GCA_043747095.1 Candidatus Peribacterales bacterium | reverse complement strand
AAATACGTACACGCCTTCACGCGTTTTTTTTGCGAGCAATTCTACGATCTGTGGATCGGAGAAATACGCCATTTCTATGCGAATGCTCTTCTTTGCACTCGCAATCAGCGACAGTACAGCAGGTAGCATCGGTTCCGACGCTGAGCTCCTAAGTACCGCGATGTGGCCAGCTTGAGTCATTCGTGGCATGTCTGCCCTTCCGTCGCGATATTCATCCACAAATCTTTTTCCACGCAATTCCACCAAGCATTCGTGCCAGTCGTTGCAGTATGCGTCGCCAATGTTCATGCTTGAAACGAGCAAGAGTTTGTCATCAACGACAAATGTTTTGGAGTGGTCGTGGTGGTTTTCGTGATGAGCTTCGATGTTTGGATGGTTCCAGAATGATTTCCAGATGTGATGAGAGTCATTCTTCGTTGCCGCAAAGTCGTCCGCGAATTCAAAGACGTCTCCAACGATTTCTTTGCGAATTTTAATTTTTACTCCACGATTTGCTGCCGCGACGAGAAGTTCGGCCACCATTCGGCCTGTCATGTCGGCGCGCCAGATGAACATCTGCATATCGAGCGATTTCTGTGCATTTATGATTGCGCGCTTCATTCGTCGGAATGCTTTTTTGCGAAAATACACACGAGCACAGTCTTTCAAATCCTCAGAAAGCATTTTGTGTTGTTCCGGACTAAATGAAGCAAGGACCCTCTTCATCTTTGCTTTGCCCCGCTCGGGACCTTTCAATGATGCCCTGAGTGAACGGAGGCATGTACGGAAGGCGCGGCGGAATTTGATAACGCTTTCAAGCATGTCACCGTTCAGTATAGACGTCTCTGTCGCTTGCGTCGCTGTGTGATCACATGTTGCAATGATAATGATTGCCATACGTCATATGACTCAGAGTAGAATCCGCCCACACTTCATGATGCATGTTTCCTCTTCCGTCGGCGCACCTATCGTCAGTGTGACCGATCTTAAAAAAAGTTTCGGAGACATTGCCGCAGTGAAAGGGATTTCGTTCTCGGTGCAGCCGGGTGAGATTTTTGCATTTCTAGGTCCCAACGGCGCGGGCAAAACAACGACGATCAAAATGCTCACAACGCTTCTTCGTCCGACCTCTGGTGAGATCCGCGTGAATGGCTTTGATCCGCGGACAGACCAGGATCAGGTGAGAAAGTCTTTTGGTATCGTTTTCCAAGACCCCAGCACCGATGATGAGCTTACTGCGTGGGAAAATCTTGAGCTCCACGGCATTTTGTACGGTGTACCGACGAAGCTCCGACGGCAGCGCATGAAGGAGCTCATGGAGATTATCGGCCTCGCCGATCGTACTCACGATCTCGTAAAACATTTCTCCGGAGGCATGAAGCGCCGCTTGGAAATTGCGCGCGGACTTTTGCATCACCCGAAAATTCTCTTTCTTGATGAACCGACGATCGGGCTTGATCCGCAAACCCGTAACCACCTGTGGTCATATGTCACTGATTTAAATAAAAAAGAAAACATCACGGTATTCCTCACGACGCATTACATGGAAGAAGCTGACAAAGTCGCTACCCGCATTGCGGTGATCGATCACGGTACTATCGTGGCGTCAGGTTCTTCTGCAGAGCTCAAGGAGCAGACGAAAACGCAGAGCCTTGAAGATGCATTCCTTGCGCTCACAGGCAGTACGATTCGTGATGAATCCGCGTCAGCCATCGACCAAATGCGCATCCACAGCCGTATGTTCCGCAAACGATAATCTTTATGCAGATCATCTATATTCTTTGGCTCAGGCAGATCAAGCGGTACCTCCGGTCTCGCTCGCGCATCGTGGGGTCGCTAGGGCAGCCGCTTCTGTTTCTCTTCGCACTTGGCTTTGGCTTCGGGCCAACGTACGCCGCGGCGAATGGTGGTAACTACATCATGTTCCTGGCACCCGGCGTCATCGCTATGAGCATTTTATTCACAGCCATTTTCTCCGGTATCGAAATTATCTGGGATCGCCAGTTCGGGTTTCTGAAGGAGACACTCGTTGCGCCGGTATCTCGCATCACCATCATGGCGGGACGCACGCTCGGCGGTGCTACGGTCGCCATGCTTCAGGGCCTCATCGTCTTTGCCATCTGTTTTATCGCTGGTTTCCGTCCGGAAAGCTTGGCAATGGTTCCGGTCGCATTTGGTTTCATGTTCCTCATCGCGCTTCTTTTCACCGCGCTTGGTACCGCTTTCGGTTCTGGGCTGCAGGATTTCCAGGGATTCCAGCTGATCATGCAGTTCCTCGTCATGCCGCTCTTCTTCCTTTCAGGCGCTCTCTTCCCACTGGAGAACGCACCGAAGATTCTCGAGCTCATCGCGAGGATTGATCCGCTGTCGTACGGTGTCGACGGACTTCGTGGCTCACTCACTGGCATCGTGCACTTCGGACTCATGAACGACTTCCTTATTCTCTCTGTCATTACGGCGGTCTGTATGTGGATCGGAGCGTGGCTCTTCTCGAGGATCCAGGTTTAAGACATACCAAAAGCAGTGAACTTTCGGCGCATTTGCCATGTCTTTGTAGGGGGGGGCTAGACCATTGCCGAAAAAGTGGTTCTGTAGTACCGTAACTTTTCCCCGGCTCCAACGTCTTACTTCCGTATGACTTTTGACCCCCAGATAATGTCTCCTCAGATTTCCTTATGGCAGCGTATCGTGAAGATGTTTCAGTACCGACATGTCGGCCTGATTGGTCTTGCATGGTGTGCTCTGTTTCTGGCGTCCGTCATTGGAGCGTCGGGAGTGTTGCAGCCTGTGGCGTTCGGTATGGCGAGCACTGTCTCGCGTACATTTTTGCCGCATGACAAAGGTGGTCGCACTAATATTTTGCTTCTTGGAGTAGGGGATAAGGATCACGCAGGCGCAAGTCTCACGGATTCCATCATCATCGCTAGCATCGAGCCTGCAACACGCAGCATTGTTTTTCTATCTCTGCCACGTGATCTCTATCTCGTTGGTTCTGATCAAGCGCCAGATGCTCGTATCAATGCATTCTACGCCAATGTCAGAAATCGCCTTATTCGCGAGGGTGCGTCGGCAAGTGGAGCAT
>JAYTPR010000009.1:0-1497 GCA_043747095.1 Candidatus Peribacterales bacterium | reverse complement strand
CGCCAGAAGTCAGGTGTGTCAGTTGTATAGGAGAGAGTGGAGTCGATACGACAGAATCCGGAATTTTTCTTTGTCGGAAGTCCGATGAGAAATGCGGCGGCTCCCGCGGCAGCCGAGTACTCGAGTGCGTCACCCGGTTTGCTTTGTGCTGTATCTGCGCCAATGGCGAGACCTGTTTTGATCTGTTTACTCTCGGCCATTGCGCTAACGATTTGTATAGCTGCTGTACCGGCTTTGCATGCAAACTCTAAGTCAGCGGCGCGACAAAAAGGATTCAGTTGTAGTGCGCTCACCAGCATGCCGCTTGTTGGTTTCACTGCGTACGGGTGACTTTCGGAACCGACGTAGATCGCATCCACGCTCTTTGGATCAGTGTCACCGGTTTCGAGCGCCATCTTCGCTGCTTCCCAAGAGAGTGTGAATGTATCTTCATCCGATGACGCGACAGCTTTTTCAATAATGCCGAGACCGTCAGCCTGTTCGGTACCGCGCTTCCAGTGTGCCGCGATCGTCTTGGATTCGATGCGGTGAGACGGGATGTATCTGCCGAAGGAGAGTATGACGGCTTTCATGTGAGCAGACATGATAGCAGATGCTTAGCGTGCAAGAGACTTGTGACTGCTTGCGAGCGTATGGCTTGCCTGTGCCGCAAGAAGAGACACTTCGCCCGCAAGGACGGCTGCGGCGATGCTTTCCGCAAGTTGTTGTTTGGCCTTGAGCCCTGACTTCGTTTTCAGAAGCATCTCACGGCACTTGTTTTGAGCGGGCAGCATGGTGCCTCCGCCATGTGTACCGACGATGATGGCTGGGAGCCGTACTTGTATCTTGAGTCCCGTCGCAGTTGCTTCTACTTCGGTATCCGCGAGTGATCCTTCCACCGTGTGTGCAATGTCTTGGCCGGTTGCGAGGTAGAGAGCGGCGATGATGTTTGCGACGTGCAGGTTTTTTCCGAGTGCACCTGCGATCTCGGAACCAGATTTCAGTTTTGCATTTGCAACAGCGAGCATTGCGTCTGGTGTGGACTTCAACACATCGGCAATAATTTCTTGTGAGAGCGTCGTGCTGATGATCACTTCGTACCCGCGGCCGAGATCATGCGTTCTGCGGCTCGGTTTCTTATCTGAATCTACGTTACCTGCGACAGTGACACACTTCACGCCGTCGAGCTTAGCGGTGATGAAGTCGGCAATTGCTTGCGCCCCTATCGTGATCATATTCATGCCCATGGCGTCACCGGTATCAGCGGCAATCGTCAGAAAAACGAACTGTTTGGCGATATCAAGATCGTATTTGGTCACTTTGAGATGACCACTTGTACTGTGTGCTGCTGCCTTCCAGCCTGCTTCATCTTTGCGGATGAGATCGACAAGTTCCTGAACACGCGTTGCAGATGCTGCGCGGAAGGCGATGCTTCTGGTGATGCCGTGTTCGGTGGATTTTGTGACAGTTGCTCCGGCAGCTGAGACTGCTTTGCATCCGCGGTTGATGCTGGCGACG
>JAYTPR010000008.1:0-2974 GCA_043747095.1 Candidatus Peribacterales bacterium | reverse complement strand
ACCAGCTGTGTTGACGTAACGACCTTCAGCGAGACGGATGGACGCTCCAGAGAAAGAAGTAGTACCAACTTCAGGTGCTCCACCACCAGAGCTGCCGCCCGTTTGGTCTGTCGCACAGGAGAAGCGTCCGGTTGCAGGGTTGTAGATAAGTTTGGAGGTGGTGGCGTTGCTGCAGTCACCAAGGCCAGCACCGAAGAAAGTGGCTCCGGATAGGGCTCCCTTCGTGGTGAGGGAGGCACGGAACAGTGCGGAACCAGAGAAAGAAGACGCTCCGGAAATGACGAGAGACGCACCGGAGATGGAACCCATTACATTGAGGTGCGTGGAGAACTGAAACTTCTGTGTCGCATCCAAATATTTGAGGTCTTGGTTGAGGGTGCCATTACCGAAGGTGAGAACCGCGTCGACGCCAGCGGTGCGATCGTCGTTGAGAGAAAGGTTACTGTCGAAGTGGACGGCGCCGGAGGCAGAAAGTGCTCCATGGATGTCTGCGGGGCCGTCGACTCTGAGAGTGGAACCAGAGATAGTACCTTTGACGTTGATGCCGGTGCTAAAGATGAAGCGAGAACGAACGGTGCTGTAACTCAGTTCCTGCTGAAGGGTAGAACCAAAGCGAATAGCGTAGGAGGTTTCTCCGGAGCCAGCATCTTCCACTGTTTCAAAAGCAGTGGCCGTAAGACTGTCGTAGGTCGACGCTTCAACAATCGGCGTAAAGGATGGTGCGAGCAGAAGCCCGATGAGAGAGATGCCGATACTGCGATTGAGTGACATTGGGAAGAAGTGTGTGTTATTTTTTTCCTGTCTCAGGACCATACCAATCCGTGAGGTTTACGAAGATCATGATTTGTCCGCATTGCTTCGTCGGATCAGCTTTGCACGTCTTGAACGTCTCAGGCTTACTGCCTTCCAGCGCAACACCGATGACACGACCAGCACGCGTGGCTTTCATTGCAAACCCGGGCAAGCTTGCAGATGTGAGACGGTCACCAGCGCGAATGGGCCCGTTTTCTAGTGAGACATTCACGGGTACACGTCCGACGAGGGCGATAGGGAAAGCATTTTTGGTAAATGCACCGGCGATGAAACCGGGATCAGTCGAGACGATGCCAAGAAGCTCGGACTGATATGGAGTCATGGAACGGCGAACTGCATGGTCAAGGGAGTAATCGAAGATCACCACCTCTCCTGGTGTCAAATTATCCGTAGAATGATATCGCTCTGCCAAGTCGGCGCCTCCAGCGTAGAGAGATCCCTTGAGACCGGTGTAAATATCGCCGTTGCTATTCACACGGAACAGCGAGTTTTTGTCAGCGCGCAAGTTAATAAGATCAGTGTCTTTCCCAACAGAGAACTCTGTAATGGTCGGGCTCTTTACATCGCGGAAACGAACTGCAGGCGTTGTACCTCCGTTCCACCATACGTCTTCAAACGCACCGGGAAAACCAGGGAATGTACGGCGGAAGGAGAACTGCACCTGTACCCATGTATCGCCAGTATTCGGATGAATTTTGCCACCGGGACCGGAGACCTCGCGCTCGGAACCTTTCGTCATCGTGAGTGCCGATGTGCCAGTACGCACTTGTGCGGAAATACCGTTGTAGTCGGGAGCATCCCAACTGAGTGTGGAGTTACTATCTAGATCAGGAACGTTGATGGCTTCGGAGCGATAAAAACCTTCGATCACCCAACCGGAGTCATACTGCATGACGCTATTTGTACCTGCGCTAGCAAACGCAATCTGTCCGCCGAGAATGACGTACTTTCCATCGTCACGCTGAAACACCACGGAACCTGTACCTGTGGCTGTGGGTAGTGTTGCACCAGCAACGAATGTACCGATAGGACCCGGGAAACCTTCCGCAGTCCACGCACCAGATTTTTCGTAATAAATCATAGTGGCAGTCGCACCTCCTCCGTACAAAATTTGATAGCTTCCATCAGGACGCTGCATCGCCTGAGCGCCATATCGAGCGCTGGTTGCAGTCGTCGTCGGACCTACGAGCATTCTGTTCGTAAATGGGTTATAGATATTCGTCGTGTTGATCGAGGCGCAGGAGTTGAGTGTCGCACCACCTTTAATGATCATCCACTGTCCGTCACTGCGTTCAAATGCAAACGCACCGGGCCCCGTACCGGTCGTGATGGCGACACCCGGGTTCGGCAAAAATTGGTTCGCGTACGGATCAAACATCATCGTTGCAGTTTGTAGTGCACAGAGATGAGAGCTCGTTCCCGGAATAATGAGATACCGTCCGTCCGGACGCGGAATGACGATGGAGCCACGACCGATTCTGAGCGTGCTTGTCGCTCCCGAACCGATCGTATTGGTGATCGGGTTATAGAGTGATGCCGTACGTTGAAATCCTCCGTGCAAGATGAGCATCTGACCGTTTGGCATCGGAATAACGTTGGCACCTTCTGCGACCCTTCCTTGCATCACTGGACCTTCCGTGAATGTATTATTCACGGGATCGTAGAGATTCGTATTCACCCTATTGCCACCCATGACAATGAGAAACTGTCCGTCAGGGCGCTTGAAGGCAACTGCACCCGTAGAAGTCGCCATCGTGGGTGCTACTCCAAGCGGATTGAATGTTTGTTTCAGCGGATCATACAAACGCGCAACCGCAGTCGCTCCTGACGCTGATCCAGAGATGATGACAAACTTTCCATCTGGACGCTTCATGACAACCGTACCAATGTTCGTAATACGAGAATTCACCGTATGAGTTGTGAATGCTCCGTTGTAAATGTTTGAGTTCGTGGCGTTGATGGTCGACGCGTACGTCACCATGTTCGCAAGCTGAATTTGCAAATTTTTGTTACGATTGTTCACCAGGTTCACAGCGAGCGGGCCTGATGCATCGTTAGAATTTCCAAAGTCGAACTGTGTTCGGTGAAGTTGCGCGGTGTTACGAATGGATACTTCGTAGAGTGCCGGGTCGTTCATCATACGACGGTACTGCGTCTGGCC
>JAYTPR010000007.1:0-1613 GCA_043747095.1 Candidatus Peribacterales bacterium | reverse complement strand
GGATTTGAGAACTGTACCTGCCCGACGTAGCGGTGTTGTGATGCGCCAGCTTAAGGTCCTTTCTCGACGTGCAATTTCAAGATTCTTTAGATGATTCTGATGCGATAATGTATCCATTGTCTGTTTGTGCCAATCACGCTGCGAGCGCATTGTTTGGAGACTAAAACGAAGGTCCTTCGACGTAATGAGATCAAGAATGCGAGATTCTTCCAGTTTTTCCTGATGCAGCTTCGCTGCAGACGAGAGGGTGAATGACGATAGTAGAGACTGAAGCTCGGCATTCGCCTCCAGGCGTTCTGTCGGCACGATAATCGCCAGCCCATAAAAACCTTCCACGATTGTCACGCTCAGTTTTTGTTCTGTCTGTTTCAGAAAATCTTCCAACGCAGTAAGAACGCCATTTCTCGGACCGCCGCTCTTCACAGCATGGAAAATACGTTCGTTGAATCCACCATCCTGTAAAAGTCGATCAGTACCTGGCATCACACCTCCATCGGTAAATGGCTGACGGCAGTCCTCTGGGATCATGCCAGGCAGCAGGTATGCATCTCTACGTCCGTACGGCCAACCGACATCATGAAGGAGGATGACTGGAAAATTCCCAGATTTCTTCGCGAGTGATTCAATCATCCTGAGCTCCTGCAAAACGGTGTGCCAGTTATGGTCACCATCAACAATGGCAAAATCCGGTGGAGGACAAAGAGCTAGCGCATCACGACTCCACGCGCGATGAAAGGTGAGCACATCACTCCATCTCCTACGAAAAGCAGCGAGGTCAAAAATCGGAAAAGGATCGACAATGGTATATTTCGCACCGGATTTTCTGGCGTACTCAGCAAGGCCACGCGCAGTCTTTCCGGAGCCTCCACCCACATGCAACACCTCCGTCGGCTGAAGGATGGTGAGAAGTGGCGCAATGATCTGATTCCAGAACCGAAACATGGCCGTTAGTATAGACACATCCCAAAACCCTGCATGATGAAGAATCCTGACCAAAAACCATTGCTCATCGTCCGCGGCCTCATGGCATCCATTGGCGAAAAAAATATCGTCCAGGGCTTGGATCTGACAGTGAATAAAGGCGAAGTTCACGCCATTATGGGCCCCAACGGCTCGGGCAAATCGACACTTGTATCTGTCCTCATGGGGCACCCTGCATACGCCGTAGATGGCGGGTCTGCTAAGTTTGGAGGGAAAAATCTGTTCTCCATGGAGGCTGATGAACGCGCACGAGCCGGCATGTTCCTCGCATTTCAGTATCCGAAAGAAATAGCAGGTGTGCCACTGCGCAGTTTTTTGCTTGCCGCGTACGAAGCGCAAATGTCCGCACGTGACAAAGATCATCGCAAAGTATCGCCCGTGAAATTCCAAAAACTACTGACGGAAACGATGGCCGGACTAAAGATGGACCCTGCATTTGCAGACAGAGCCGTGAACAAAGGTTTTAGCGGCGGTGAAAAAAAGAAAGCGGAAGTGTTGCAGATGACGATCCTAAAGCCGAAGCTCGCACTGCTCGATGAGACTGATTCGGGTTTGGATGTCGACGCTCTGAAGATTGTCGCGGAAGGAGTAAGCAGGCTCCGCGGACCGGATTTTTCGGCGATCATCGTCAC
>JAYTPR010000006.1:0-2551 GCA_043747095.1 Candidatus Peribacterales bacterium | reverse complement strand
TCAATATGGCCATGGGTGGTTTCCGCGTGTGGATTAGCTTGCCGTCGCTTGAGGAATCCGAGTCTAAGTCACGCGACATGGACACGCATGAGGACACATTGAAAGGAGGACGCCGTAACCATGAGTCAGAAGATCCGATTTCCGGCGCCATCGATAAAGTGAATCGCTTCCTGTTCACTTGCAATGTGCAAATGAGCATCATCACGCCACCTGAGCAGCGCGCGGCTGCCGAGCACAAGCTTGAAGATATCATCGGAAGCTACAAGCAGTTCACACTCGCAAACTGCAACGGCTTCAAGGTAAAGCGAGTACGAGATGCACGCACCCTCGCACCAGCATTTCATACGACGCCGTACATCTTTTCTGATGAAGAATTGGCAACTCTCTGGCACTTTCCAAATACGCTCGTTAAAACTCCAAATATCGACTGGGTCTTTAGCAAGAAGCTCGAGCCACCAGTTGACCTTCCTGTGCCGGAGATTGAATCAAATATTACGGTTCTTGGTGAAGCTGTTTTCCGCGGACACAGGCAGAAATTTGGCATTCGTCCTGATGATCGCAGGCGTCATATGTACGTCATCGGAAAGACGGGTATGGGTAAATCCACACTTCTTGAGAATATGATCCAGTCGGACATCATTGCAGGCAAAGGCGTCGGAGTCATTGACCCGCACGGAGACCTTATTGAAGCGATTCTTCGCTTCATCCCAGCAAACCGTACAAATGATGTCATCCTCTTCGATCCTGCGGATCGTGACTTCCCGCTGTCCTTTAACATGCTTGCGGCAACGAACCCAAATCAGTACCCGCTTGTTGTTTCTGGCCTTATGAGCGTCTTTACGAAGCTCTGGCCTGATGTGTGGAGCGGACGTATGGAGCATATTCTTCGTAACACACTTCTTGCTCTCATCGAGGGTCAGGGAAATTCTATGCTCGGCATTTTGCGCATGTTCTCTGATGACATCTATCGTCGAAAGATCGTGAGTCATCTCTCGGATCATCTTGTCCGAAGTTTCTGGGAAGACGAATACGAATCATGGTCTGAAAAATACCGTACGGAGGCTATTGCTGCGATCCAGAACAAGATCGGACAACTTCTTTCTGTGCCGATGATCCGCAATATTGTGGGTCAGACCGGCAGCAAGCTGAGCGTACGCGAGGCTATGGATAGCGGAAAAATCATTCTCGTGAACCTGAGTAAAGGAAACATTGGTGAAGATAACTCAGCGTTCCTTGGTTCTATGCTTGTGACGAAGTTTCAGCTGGATGCCATGAGCAGAACCGATATCCCGGAGAAAGAGCGTAAAGATTTTTATCTCTACGTCGATGAGTTCCAAAACTTTGCGACAGAGTCTTTCGCAACGATTCTTTCAGAAGCTCGAAAGTATCGTCTCAACCTGACGATTGCTCATCAGTACATCGGTCAGCTTACGCTTGGTGATAATAAAGACGCGCTCAAGGACGCGGTGTTCGGTAACGTCGGATCAATGTGTAGTTTCCAAGTTGGTTCTGATGACGCTGAGGACCTGAGTCTGCAATTTGAAGAAATGGTCACACAAAAAGACATTTTGAGTTTGCCGAAATACCATGCGTATCTGCGCCTCATGGTTGGTGGCATGGCCAGCAAGCCGTTCTCCGTTTCCACGTTGCCGCCACCTAAGCCGGAGGCAGACCCAAACCGTATTCAGGTCATTCGTAGGGCCTCTCGAGAGCGTTACTGCGAAAGACGCGATGTTGTTGAAGATAAGATCAATAAGTGGCTCCTGAGTGCCAAGGAAGGCCGCAAGGTCGTAGAAAAAGCTGGTAAGGCCAAAGAGAAAGAGGCAGAAGAAATAGAGAAGGCTAAGAAAAAAGGCATGAAGCTTGCGGATTACCGTGCATGGCGTGATCGAGAGATGTGGACGAACGATTTCAACGCACTTCGTAAGAAAGCGATTACCGAAGAGCTGTCCGCCGATGAAAAAACAAAACTTGCGGATTTGCAGGGAAAACTCGAGAAGAGCGGGGGGATACCGCCACCGAGCAAAGCCATGATCGAGGCAGAGGCGAAAAAGAAATAAGGTATAATTTGGTTATGGCTACCATTGATGATTTTGGCAAACTTGATATCCGCATCGGACAGATCGTCTCCGCCGATGAATTTCCTGAAGCACGCAAACCAGCGTTCAAGCTTACGATTGATTTCGGTGCTGAGATCGGAACGAAGAAGTCATCGGCGCAAATTGTGAAGAATTATTCCAAAGAGCAGCTCATCGGACGGCAGGTTCTGTGCGTCGTGAACTTCCCCCCTCGTCAGATCGGACCATTTCTCTCCGAAGTCTTGACGCTCGGCGTGCCTGATGCGAGCGGTGAAGTGGTCTTGCTGAAGCCAGATTCCGAGGTGCCACTTGGAGGTCGTATGTACTAGCAATCACCTTTAGGTGTCTGTCCATTGCTAGCCGGAGCGCTATTTTGGATAATCCTTGCAACTCGTTTTCTTTCCTTCTTTTTCTTATGTCACGCGCTAAACGTCTTTTCATTCGCGCGCTTCCCGCTACGTTCATTGCGGGTG
>JAYTPR010000005.1:0-1255 GCA_043747095.1 Candidatus Peribacterales bacterium | reverse complement strand
GAAACGGACAACCGCTCGAGCTACTCGATGAATACAGATAACCGCACAACGGCACTCGTTTTACAGGCGATCGTTCGCATTGAGCCAGATCATGTCCTGCTCCCACGCGTCATTCGCGGCTTACTTGCTTCCCGCATCAATGGTCACTGGGATACCACGCAGAGTACTGCGCAGTCGGTCCTTGCGTTTGTTGAATACCTAAAGATGAGCAAAGAGCTCGAGTATAACGAGCAAGTCGGAGTAGAAATCGACGGAAAAAAACGTCTTGATATTGCATTCAAGGCTCCAGCAATGGAAAAGAAAGAAGTAGAAATCGCACTGATCGAGCTTCCTCGTGGCAAAGAAATCGATGTCTCTGTCGGTAAGACAGGACCAGGAAAACTCTATTACGATGTCATTCTTTCCTACTTCTATACGCCAGATACGATCAAACCAGCTGAAGAAGGTATTGGTATCATTCGTGAGACAAAGCCGCTCACCAAAAACGATGCATCGATGAAGGTCGGAACGACTCAGAAGGTGACTCTCACCATCACCGTTCCTCAGACTCGGCACTTCGTCGCAGTCGAAAGTATGCTACCTGCCGGTTTCGAGCCAATTGATCTGCAGTTTGCTACCAGTCAGCAAAACTTTTTTGAGAATGCGACGAATGTGGTCAATAGCTGGAGCGAATATGAGCGAAATCAGACGTGGAGATTCTCGCATATCGAATTCCGTGACGACCGTATTTTCATGTTTGCAGAGGAGCTTCCTCCCGGCGTGTACAAGTACGAATACTTGGTACGTGCCACCACTCCCGGAAAGTTCCGCGAGCGACCCGCCAAAGTCTGGGAAATGTATTTCCCAGAAGTCTTCGGTCAAACCGAAGGAAAATGGGTGCAGATTGGCCAGTAATAGCTAGGCCCGACGTCAAAATCGGGCCTATTCTTTTTTCATCATCAAACGCGCTCTCTTTATTGCAGGCCCTCTTCTCGTCTTTACGTTTCTCGTAGCGTTTGCATGGCCGTTACCGAACGCACTCAGCGGCAAAGGTATGCCTGAAAACACGCGCATATCAGATCGTAACGGAGAACTTCTGTATGCCGTTCAGGGCTCCGGACTTCGTAGCGAAATTCCGCTTGAAAACATTCCGAAACCTCTCATTGATGCGCTTATCGCAACTGAAGACCGTACGTTTTATAGCCACCCAGGACTAAGCCTTCGTGGTATTGCTCGCGCTGCCGTCAGAGATATCGCAGCCGGTCGCATTGTGGAG
>JAYTPR010000004.1:0-4923 GCA_043747095.1 Candidatus Peribacterales bacterium | reverse complement strand
TGATTTGCGTATGTCTGTAGTTCGTCCAGATCAGGACCAAAAATTTTGATGACCAGTGGAGCGCGCACGCCGGAGAGAAGGTGCTCAATGCGATGGGAGATCGGCTGACCAATGCTCACATTCGCCCCCTGCAAGTTAAGAGAGGCAAAGGCAGTTTTGACATCGGCGATGATATCGTCTTTATTTCGAGCGGCGAGATCGATATCAACCTCCAGCTCCGAGACGTTCACACCGTTTGCATGCTCGTCTTCCTCCGCACGTCCGGTGCGTCTTGCAACGGATTTCACGCCCTCGATACCTAATAGAGCCTGCTCAGCCGAAGAGCTGATTTCACGAGAATTGATGATGGACGCCTCAGGAGGAAGCGCAATCGCGATCGTCAGAGTTCCTTCATTGAAAGGGGGGAGGAATTCCTTACCTGCACGCATGAACATTAATGTTGTTACAACAATCGATACCAGGATGATCGTCACTCCGATATGCGGTCTTCGGATATTCCAGCGGATAATCGGTTCTGCAGTACGTTTCAGCGACCGCACGATCCATGTTTCTTTCTGATCCTCCATGAGTTGCGATCGTGGCAGGAGATAGTACGAAAGGATGACCGTGATGGTCATCGCGACAAGGGTGGATGAAAGGAGGGCAATGATGTACGCAATAGCGAGCGGTGCAAGTAGACGTCCTTCAATGTTCGAGAGTGAAAGAAGCGGGATGAAAACAAGGACGATGAGGACGGTTGAGAAAATGATCGAACCGCGTACTTCAGAGCTGCCGCGCACAACCACCTCATACACCGAGAGGGGCTCTTTACGCGTGCGGTTCTCTTTCAGCCAACGGATGATATTTTCCACATCGACCAATGCATCGTCGGTAAGCTCTCCGATCGCCACGGCAAGACCGCCAAGAGTCATGACATTGATGTCAATCCCAAGCCAACGGAGAATGACAATCGCACTTATAAATGAGAATGGAAGAGCGACCAAAGTGATGACAATCGCCCTCCAGTTTTTGAATCCCAAGAAGAAAACGAGCACCAGGATGACGAATAGTGCTGCATCCCGTGTCGCTTCCTTAGCATTATCGATGCCGTTTTCAATAAACTTCTCTTGCTTAAAGAGGTCTGGATGGATTTCAACATCGTTGCCGAGACTCTCTTCCAGAGAGGCAAGCGCCTCTTCAACGCGCTGGGTAAGATCGACGGTATTCACACCCGGTTGTTTGGTGATGCTCATGACTACACCAGCTTTCCCATTGACGCTCGCATCCCCGCGCGGATTGACCTGAGCACCTTTACGTACAGTAGCAACATCGCGTAGGTACACGAGCGTTCCCTCGTGCTCGGCGATGACGGTGTTTCCTAGAAGTTCAATGTCGGAAGTACGGCCGAGGATGCGGATGGGATATTCCGTCGTGTCGGTCGCAACAAACCCTCCGCTTTTATTTTCAGAGATTGCAATAAGTTTCTCCTCCAGTTCCGCGATGGTCATCTGTGCGTTTGCAAGCCGCACTGGATCGACAAGGACTTGGTATTCCTGGATTTCTCCGCCAAGCACTGTCACCTGCGCGACCCCCGACACGGTGAGAAGCTTGGGGCGTATCGTCCAATCCGCGAGAGTCCGCAGATCCCGCGCATTCGTCTCGCCGGTTTTGCTGGAGAGACCCACGAGCTGAATTTCTCCCATAATGGAGGAGATCGGTCCCAGTTCCGGTTCGACGCCCGGCGGTAATGGAGATGACTGCAGCTTTTCGGAAATAATCTGTCGCGCCAAGTAAATATCCATCCCCCAGTCGAATTCCACGAAGACGAGCGAGAGTCCTGGAGCTGACACAGAGCGAACGCGCTCCACATTGGGAGCACCGTTCATAACGGATTCAATGGGCAAAGACACCAATGTTTCCACCTCTTCCGTTGCCAAGCCTTCCGCTTCACTGAAGATCGTCACCGTGGGACGGTTGAGATCCGGCAGAATATCGACGGGTGATGTAACGGTGATGTATGACCCGTAGATCAGAAACAGCGTAGCTCCGATGAGCACGGCGACGCGGTGCGTGAGTACAAGCCGTACGAAGCGATCAAAAAAATTCATGGGTTAGGGAGGTATTAAAGCTTCTTCGTATCAATTTCTAATCCGGGTGTGAGTTCGACTGGAGATTTTACGACGATCCAGTCCTTTGCGGTGATACCCGACTTCACATAGACGTATCCACCGTTCACGAACATGACTTCGACCTTCTTCGCTTCGGCAGTTACATCAGGGCTGACAATCCAAACGACATTGGAATCCTTGCTGAGCTGCAGCGCGGCTTCGGGAATAACAAGGAGTGAAGGATCTTGTGTGACAGGGATTTGCACACGAATGGTCATCTGCGCCAAAACACGGTCTGCATTGTCCTGTGTTGGCAGATCTGCCTCCACTTGAATCGTTCTGGAATCGGGGTCAACAGACTGTGCGATGCGCTTGATGACGGCAGTAAATTTCTCGGAAGGAGCCGATGTTGGTGAGAACGTGACGGTCGTGCCAACTTTCACGAACGGAAGATCTGCTTCAGAAATATTGAAACGGATGTACTTTTTGCTGTCATCGATCAAGTTGAAAACAGGTTTCTCCAAAGTGACGCTCTCTCCGGCATTCACATAGCGCTTGGTGATGACACCGGAAAAAGGAGCTATAACAGCGCGCCCAGCGCCCATCTGCTGCTGGAGACGGACAATGTCTGCGGCGATGATATCTGCGTCAAAGTCCGCGTTCTTTCGTTCACCTTGGATCTCGGTAAGCTTCTGCTGCGTGGTCGCATCAAGTATTGATCGCTCTGGAGCAATTTGCGCGATCTGCTGCTCGGTGCTGGCCAGTATCTGTTGCTTCTCCGCCTCAAGACTTTTTACTTCGCTATCGCTCTCCGTCAGATCTGTCGTCAGTTCCAAAAGGTGATCCGTCACTTCTCCAATCTCTTTACGGAGGGCATCGATTTCATGTCCGGGAAAAGCATTGCTTTCAGAAATGCTGAGCGAGACCTGACGGGCTTTTTGTCCTATTGCCATGGCTTCCGACACCAGTGCCATGAGTTCGGCATTCCCACTCTTTAGTTTTCTTGCGAATTCCACAATCTGACGCTCAAATCTCTCACGCTCGGTAGGATCGGACATTACCTCCGTCCGGCGATAATAATTGTATGCGGAATTTCTATCATAATTCGCAATCGCATCGGATTGCGTAAACATTATTTCATTCAAGCTATCGATCAGGTCATAACCCGCGCTGCCCATTGCTTGTAAGCGCTGCTCTTTGACGGCTTTCAAGCCGGCGATCTGCGCGTCGATCTTCTGAACCTGAGCCACCCGTTCTTTATCAAAAGCAATGGCCTGAACATCGAGCTTTTGGGACTCGGCGGCTTTTTCCTGATTTGCGGATTGAATATAGGAATCGGCATTCAGGACAGCACGTTGGCGGGCGATTTCCAGCTCTTTCCGTTTGAACGTGATTTCCGCAGCCAACTGCTGCTGGCTTTGATCGGCTCGCAATATCGCTAGGACTTGCCCCTGCCGTACACGGCTACCGAGGTTTACGGAAAGCGATTGAATCACTCCATCCTGCGAAGGGAAGAGATCCGCTTGTTGCTGTGCAAAGACTTGTCCCGCCGCCTCTATGTCCACTTGGACTTTATCGGCAGTCTTTGGCTGTTCGACGGTAACAATAGGGAAACTTGAAGCTGTGCCGGTCACGCCTGAGCCTTCATGGCCTCCATCATGACCTGGTGCTGCGTCAGCATTGCCCTGGACAATAATAAAGGTGATGAAGATGCCAGTGACCCCAAACACGACGACGGTTGAGGCTGCTTTGAGATTCAGAAAGCGAAAAGCGGGAGGACGCTTCTCCCACGCTTGCCGGAGGATGGAAAAATAAGATTCAATAGTCATGAGTTACGATGGGAAGAAAATATCAATCGCGGTGAGGAGGTAGATTGCTGTCATCGTGTGATGAGGAATGGCCGTGTGCAGGTTCATTCGGATCATCGATATGGTCAGCGGAGGCGGCAGAGCTTGTGGAATCAGCAACGGGAACAGCTTGCTGTTCTTGTTGAGCGGCAGGCTCGGTCGGCGTAGGCTGCGCGTTTTGGGCTCCGCCGCTACAGGCAGCAAGTCCTAGCGTTAGGAGAGGAATAGAGAGAAGCGAGAATGTACGCATACAGAAAGGGGAAAAAATTGAATGCTGGAATAACCAGCAAATACCTCTGCTTAAAAAAGCAGCGGCTAAAAAAACGATGAAGGGTTTAAACCCTCAGAAAGAGAAGAGTGGGTTTATGTGTGGAGACACGTTGTCGTGCGTCTGAATAGGATGATAGATCGTGATAAGCTGTGGTCTGCGGATACATAAACTTTCCTACAAAAGCTGCTACGACTTGCACTGAAGATCGCGAACTAGTGTGGCAACTGGTCACCGCCTGAATTTCGGCAGGGTGATCTGTACACTCCTCCTTTTCTGCTTCTGTGTGAGTCGCATCTTCGTGAGGCGCCGCTTCATCATGTCCATCGTTTTTTTCCGCCAATACTACCGACAATAGGCTCTGCGAACTGGAGCCGCTAGAGTCGTGATCTGTGTGAACCTGCGCCACAGGCGAAAGCAAAGCTACGAGCAGAAGCAGCTTCGCCAGCGTTCTCGATAGGCTTTTCATGCAGTGTGAGAAGTATAAGGATTTTACCAGAAATGTCAATATGCGGCTTTGTACAGCTTTTTTAGGTTGCATATCTTCTTTTAATGGCTTGTGAAAATTATCTTATATCTCCTTCAAACTCGAAAACTCGCCATTGACGGTAATAGTCAGTGTGACATTTTGAGCGGAGCGGTTACGCCAATACCATCCGTGTGTACCGTCAAATGCAGCCTTGATAGTACCGCTCTTCTGAGTTTCACCTAGACCGTCATC
>JAYTPR010000003.1:0-2100 GCA_043747095.1 Candidatus Peribacterales bacterium | reverse complement strand
GTAACATCAGTCGGCATGTTGACCGTTTTCGATATGGCGCCGGAAGGTGAATATCATTCTCAGTTCCCCGAGCCTTGGTGGAGCAATCTCTACGCCCGGAACTGCAAAACTTATTATCTATGATGATGAAACCGTCGAGCTGACGGATGCCAGCGTCTTCCGTTTTATTTCTGCAGAAACATCCGGGTCTCAGGGCAATGGTTATGCATATATCACGATCGTGCGCTCAGGGAGCATCGGACCAGCTGCAGTGAGCTATGCAACGCAAAATCTTACAGCGATAGCGCAGGATGATTATCATGCGGCAACTGGCACTGTGCAGTTTGCTATCGGTGAAACTGCGAAAGCGGTTCCTATCAAGCTTCCGATTCTGAGCACGGCCATTGGAAAAACATTTCAGGTTCAGCTGACAAATCCGGTATCAGGATCGTTGACTGATCTGAATCTCACCACGGTAACGATCGGAAGTTGATGTGTCCGTTTAACGCACGTCTGAGAATATAGGTTTGATCCAATGCTGCAGCGCGGGCTCGCTCGATACGTAGCCCTTGAGCTCGACTGCGGAGCCCTTATGAATTCCAAAATGCAGGTGTGGGCGTTCTCCGTCTGTTTCGCTGCTAAATCTTTTTCCTAAAACCGCAAATTCTTCACCAGCTGTGAGTGAGTCCCCTACTTTCTTCGTGACTGACGATAATCTGATGTGACCGTAGAGTGCTGTGACTAATTCCCTTGCTACGTCACAACGTTGAATGAGCACGCCACCGTAACCGGAGACTGTTTGCTTGTAGACGATTTCACCGCTGCACGCTGCGCGAACCGAAACATCACCGTCTTCAGGAGCCTCGAAGTCTACGCCTGTGTGAAAGCCTGAAAATTTCTCCGGAGAGACTGGAGACTTTTCAGGAGTGATGTACATCCCAAATGATTTTTTCGTAATGCGATCAGTGGAGAGCGGAGCGGTGAGCTCGGATCTCGCAAGATGTGTCTTGAAGAACGTAGCAGTTTTTTTCATGAAGTCCGTCCACATGAACGAAAATTCATGGCCTTCGCCTTCATACCTTTCGTACGTGATATCGCGCTTCAGTTCGGTGAGTCGTGCATCCAAGTAATCAGCCCACTCGTACGGTACGTCTTTGTCTTTCGTTCCCTGAAACAGAAGGATGGGAATCGCGACATCACCGAGGAATGTATCCGGTGAGAGATTGTTCCAGACGTCCGGCTTTTCTTCGTACGTGCCAAATTGTTCCAGCGTCCTATCCCCTTCTTCGCGTTCGGCTCTCCAGCGTACAAAGTTTTCCCACACTCGCGCATGCACCGGTGCGTAGAGCACCGCAGCGTCGATGAGCTCTGGCCGCGCCGTCATGATGGCCATGGTCACTCCCCCGCCCATCGAGTGGCCGAGCATGCCGATTTTTCTCGCGTCGACGTTTGGTAGCTTCGCTGCGCGGACGGCAAGAACGGCATTGGCGCTGTCCATCGCGTACTCCAAGTTTCCGTCGTACACCTTGGCAGTCATCGGGCTTTTGTCTGATCCCGCGTGGCCACGGTAGTCCGGGTGCAGCACGGCAAAGCCTTGCTTGGCCATATAGTCTTCCTCGCGTTTCAGTCCCCTGCCCTGCGTGTAGATAGCAGGGTCAATGTAGCCGTGATTGAAGATGAGCAGTGGATGCGGTTTCTCAGCATTCGGGATCAGGAAGACGCCAGTGATCTTGAGACCGTTACTGAGGTACGAGATGGCGTGCTTTGTATAGACATCATTTTTCTCGAGGACCTTGTCGAAAGTCAGGTTGGAGCCGACAAGTTTCATCTTTCCGAAATGCGGAATGCTCAGTGAGGACGGTAGTTCTTCGATGTTCAGGTCTTCGATGACGACAGGGTTTGGTTTTGGCTCGGGTTCGATGATGGGTGCAGCGGGTTGGGAGCTGCATGCAGAGAGTAAACAAGCTAGTAGGAAAAATAGGAGATTTCGCATGCTATTAGGACGATTCTACTTCTACATTTGAGTTCGTGCAGAATAAATTCTGTAAAATTAAAAGACAGATTTTATGATATTAAAAAACAGGGCCAACCCGAAGGTCGGCCCGTTTTGTCTGTCTTTGC
>JAYTPR010000002.1:0-3946 GCA_043747095.1 Candidatus Peribacterales bacterium | reverse complement strand
CCCATCGCGACGTGTACTGATGGCATCTTCGGGAGATTTTTTCTGATCCACATATCCTGCTTAGGTGCACCGTACGCCACAAAAAGTATTGCCGCTTTTGACGCGTTGATCTTTGCAACGATCAACTGCTCTTCATTCTCATGAGGTGAGCCCGAATATGTGCCGGCAATATGAAGTGACGGATTCTTTTTTCGCAGATGATCAGCGGCGGCTTCAGCAACTCCTTCCGCTGCACCCAACAGAAAAACTGACGGACAACCAACCACGCTGGTCACAGCAGACAAGAGATCAACGCCCGTCACGCGTTCTGGCAAAGTCTCCCCCGCTCTGCGGGCTGCCCACAAAAGTCCGGCACCGTCTGGGATATTGAGATCGGAAGATTGCAACAATGTTTTAAACGCAGGATTTCGATTCGCTTCTGTGAGCATCTCCGGATTTGGCGTCATGACGTGATGTGCCCCAGAAACGGACATAGCAAGCACGCGGTCACGAGCTTCGGTAAGCGTCACGCAGTCAACCGGTACGCCAAGGATGGAAACACGGTTCTTCATCCTATGCAGTATAATGGAACTCCTGATGAGGAAATCTCTGTTTATGATCGGCATGACTATGGCGCTGCTAACGGCTTGTCAGAGACAAGTTCCGCCATCTGACTTCCGCCAACCCGACATATCCGAAGGACTCACAGCTTCTGGAGTAACGGAGGAAGTACCACACGAAGCGATGACCGAAACACCTGAGAGCCTAGAAGTAGGAGATGCACCGACGGTACCAACTGAGATTCGCGCGGAAACCGGTAGTATTTTCATGGGTAGCGCAGATGCAGAACTCACACTCACCATCTACGAAGACTACGGTTGTTTTTACTGCCGTGAGTTCGCATCCACAGAGATACCGTGGCTACTCAAAGAATTTGTGACCGGCAAAAAACTTATGATCGAGCGCGTGTTCGTCCCCATGTCGCCAGCCGGCATCATTATGGCAAAAGCATCTCTCTGTAGCCAAAAACAAGGTCTCTTTGAGAAGACAGATCAAACCCTGCATGCTCGTCCGATCACCACCGATGCGCAAGTAGCAACACTCGCAAAATCCGTGAAGCTGAATCTCAAGACACTACAAACATGTATGGCATCGAAGGCAACGGCAACAGTACTAGAGGCCTCAGCAGCGCGAGCAAAGGCAGCAGGCATTACGCGCCTCCCCTCTTTTGAGCTGGGCACAGACCGTTGGATTGGAATCCTGACAAGGGAAGAACTAGAAAAGAAGATAGGAAACTGACAGTGAAACGTCTCACTCGTATGCCCGAACTCCCAGAAGTTGAAAGCACGCTTCAAAGTGTCGCTCCGGTGCTCCGAGGCCGAACCATCGAGTCCGTAGAGGTGCTTAGGCCAAACATGGTGAAAAACCACCCTACATTTGCAAAACGGCTGAGGGGAAAACGAGTCCTCGATATCAGAAGGCACGGCAAGTATTTGTGGATGGAGCTCTCCGAAGGCCTGAACCTTATGATCCATCTCAGAATGAGCGGCCGATTGGGACTCCGAAAAATGAGCGATGTTCCACTGTTCCGTGAACGTATTCGTTTTTCTATCGGCAACGATCTCGTACTCGTCTTCAATGACCCGCGGACACTCGGCAGACTATGGATCATCGAAGGAAATGATGTGATGAAAGATCCAAGTATGGCAAAGCTCGGGCCTGATGCACTCACCGTCACAGAGGATATCTTCCTCAATCGCCTCCGCAAGAAACGTGGAACGCTCAAGTCCGTTCTCCTCAACCAGTCGTTCATCGCAGGAGTCGGCAACATTTATGGCGATGAAGCGTGTTTCCTCGCGAAAATTGATCCGCGTAGAAATGTCAGCGATCTCTCAGACACTGAGAAAAAGCAGCTCTACAAATCAGTCGTTAAAACCTTAGAAAACGGCATACGGAACATGGGAACAAGTTTTTCTGACTTTGTCGATCTCTTTGGTAAGCCAGGCAAGAACCAGCTGTCGCTCATGGTCTATGGCCGCAAAAATCAACAGTGTCGCGCCTGCAAAGAAAAGTTACGATCAACCAAAATAGCGCAGCGTACAACGGTGTGGTGTCCGAGTTGCCAGAAGTAAGTGCTAGAATACTGTTCGTGCAACTCAAAGATGCCATCTACGACTTTCTCACCCACGCTGAAGTGGGCAAATATCAGAGTAAAAAAACGGTCGAAAATTATCGACATTATTTGAAGCGCTTCGAAAAGTTTGCAAAGCCAGCAACAGATGTCGGCAAACTGAACGCCGACACCGTGCGTGACTACCGTCTGCATCTGCACCGCATGAACATTCGTGGCCAAGGCGTAACGCTGGACATCAAAACGCAGCAATACCACCTCATTGCCCTGCGAGCTCTTTTAAAGCATCTTCACAAAAATGACATCAAGACTATTTCACCGGAAAAAATCGAACTTCCCAAAGTTCCTGGCCGCACCGTCGAAGTACTTGCACGCGAAGAACTAGAAGCAATGTTTGCAAGTATCGATGTAACCAAACGAAACGGACTTCGCGATCTTGCGATTCTTCATCTCCTCTACTCCACCGGACTTCGTGTCAGCGAACTGAGTAATTTAAACCGCAAGGACGTCAATTTTGAGAGCCGCGAATTTCGCGTCATCGGTAAAGGCCGCAAGGCGCGCATCGTCTTCATTTCAGATGGTGCCGCTGAACATGTGAAGAGATACGTGGATAGTCGTCAGGATAACTGGGGGCCACTCTTCATCAGTAACTCAAACCGTTCACAGAATCCTAGCTTGCTTGGCGAAGAACGCAGACTTGAGCCACAAGCCATTGAACGTATCGTTCGTACGATTGCAGCACAGGCAGGCCTTGTAAAAAAAGTAACCCCTCACACGCTCCGCCACACCTTCGCTACTGAGCTCCTGAAAAACGGTGCTGATATCCGCTCAGTGCAGGAAATGCTCGGCCACGCGAGCATCACAACAACGCAGATCTATACACACTTAACAAATAAGCGTCTCAAAGAAATCCATCAGCAATATCATCGTTAGCCACACACTTAGCCCACACCAAGGGTAGGACCCGAAAACGAAAGGTGGGGGTCTGCGGTCTGCCGACTGAGCGCAGCGAAGGAGCGTGGGATTCGTTTTCGGTGCGCTTTCTTTGTTACTTTCTTTGTCGGGCAGACAAAGAAAGTAGAAGAATGTCGCGGGCCTTACTTTCGTATACAAATAACCTTCAGTCTTGAAGTATCGCCAACAACAATTTCTACCTGATCCCTATTCACTTCAAATTCATCCGCAAGAAACCTCACAAGCTCTGCATTTGCCTGTCCTCCTTCCGGCGTTGCGGCGATGTCCACTTTGAACGTGTCCTCACCGAGTGGGCCACGAAAACGATTGGTCTGTGCTTGGGGCCTCGCCTTCACACGGAACGTGACACTGCCTTCTGCCTTCAGCCGCTGTTTCAGTGCATCGATCATCAGCATCATTCTATCGTGATTTCGCAACATGTTCAGTAACGCGACGCTGGCGTGCCTTGCGCTACAACCTGGTCGTACGGAAGCCATGGGAGATTTGTTCAAATAATAAACAGAGTGAAGAAAAGTATTCAACAGTGCTTGAGACGCCCAGGGCAATCGGTACAAAGAGAGTATCTACTTCTTCCCTCCGACTCCTATGGCTATCGCCACTATCGATCGTCAGGAAGTATCATCTCCAAAAGCCCTCAAGGTTCCAAAGACCTGGGGTGATTTGCAGGCACTCAATTCGCTTATTCCCAGTCACTTTCAACCTGCGCGTTACGCAGCTCTCACAGGAGAAAACGGAGGAACATTCGGCACTTTAGACTCAACACTCGCAAGCGCAGTGTGGTCACGAAAAGATACGGATAATCCGGAAGAAGCCTTGCCAGCAAACATTCAAAAAGCAGCAGCTGAAATGTTGGACCTGATG
>JAYTPR010000001.1:0-4552 GCA_043747095.1 Candidatus Peribacterales bacterium | reverse complement strand
GCACCGTAAATACGGACGATCGCCTCATCACCTTGGTTGTAGGCTTGAATGAGAAGTGGAGCACCGGTGTCGTTGAGGAATTTGAAATCCTGCTTTCCGGGGAAAATAGTCGCATCCTGCCCGACGCCAAATTTCTCGTAGTACGTCACATACAAGCTGTGGCTCTTCTGCTGCACAATCGGCAGACCAGCGGCCAGTGCAGCACGGTATGTCGTCGTTGAGACCTGACAAATGCCACCGCCCGGAGCCGGACGAAGATTCACTCCCTCGAAAATCGTCAGAGCCATCTGCCATCCCCTATTGATAGAAACGATGCCGAGCGTGTCATTGAAGGAGAAAACTGCATCAGCAGGAACGAGAACGTTATGAACACGCTCGTTCAAGCCTTTTCGCACGTTGGACTTACGCGCAGCACCAGACCCCTCAAAGCTCGAGTGACCAGTCGCAAGAAGTTTCATTGGCATCGCACTTCCATTTGCAGGATCAGTAACAACAGCAGGTACTGACGTCAGGACGTACTCGATGGTGTCCTCTCCTTTTTCAAACGCATCTTTCACCATGTTCGCCAGAATGTTTTGGTCGTAGATGAAACCACTCTTTGCAATACAGTCGGTCTGTGCACGCGTCACACCGTCATCATCCACCCACGTAGAAAGAAGCACGCACGACTGCGGCTCCGGAATATTCTCTGGCGGATAGCTAATGAGATGCTGCCTCACACGCTCAAGGTCGATGACGGCCTCACCCTGATTGTCTCGAACACTGAACATGATCCAGAGCGGATGATCTTTCAGTACGAGATCAAAAGAAGATACCGGTTCGGCACCAGCCTCTTTGACAAACGTGACGTGTAGCGCACGCTCGAGCATCTCCTTACGGGAGTCGATAGCGGCTCCCATATTCACAGATGGAAACGACGATGACGTGATGGGCATCAATGCGACCTCCTGCTTTGTCGTCACCGGCTGCGTCAGCACGGCTCCTTCTACTTCTCGAGCCTGCAAAAGAGCCACCAACGCGAGGACGTTCAATGTCAAAAAAGATGCAAGAATGGAGCGCCGTAGAGTCATGTGAGTGTTGACGTTCATATGTATGTTTCCTGTTATTGTTATTATAACATAATTTACATAATAATCAAATACGAACAATCCGCCCCCGATCAAGTCGGGGACGGAATGCTTTTTTCTGCGGATTAGAGACCGAAACTGATGAACCTTGTCGCTGCTGCAGAACCGACTGCGAGCAGAGCGATGAGCGTGGCGTAGAAGACTGCGGAGAATCCGTTATCTTCCTCTGCTGCCTTCGGAGTTACCGGAGTCACACTCGCGGTATCGATCTTGGCGGCAAAGAGATCGACTGCCTTGTCACCTGTCTGAGGATAGATGACTGGAGGCGGGTTTGGTGGGTAGTACACCGGAGGAGGGTTCGGGTTCGGAGGATAGTACGGCGGAGGCGGGTTCGGTGGGTAATACGGAGGCGGAGGGTTTGGAGGATAGTACGGCGGAGGAGGAGGATTTACGTACGTGTTGTTGTAGATCGTCGTCTCATCCGTAGCCGTCTTGCCGTTCACGTCCACAGTGTTGCGGACGATAGTGCCGTTACCGACATCGCTTCTCACTTCCGTATCAATGTAGAGCGTGCGGCTGGAGTTTGCCGGAACGCTGATATCCGTCCAACGAACCTGCTGACCGTTCACTGTTCCTCCGTCAGAGACGGTGAGAATGGTGAGGCCGTACGGAACGCTGTCTGTCACAAGCAGGTTATTTGCAACCGTGCTGCTGTTATTCGTAATGATGATGCTGTAACGCAGACGGTCGAGGACGTTTGCCGTGGAACGGTTGTCCGTCTTGTAAACCGAGATTTCAGCAGTGGCGCATGTGAGCTGTGTTGTGACAGCGCTGCTCGTATTGTTCGCCGTGTTCGAGTCAGCGGTATCAGATGTGATAGTAGCTGTGTTCGTGACGGTTGCAGTAGAACACGTTCCGCTCGAGGTCTTCGCGGTGAAGATCGCAGTGATCGTGACACTTTGACTAGACGTCATGGTACCGATAGTGCAGGTGAGAACATTACCGCTCACTGCACAAGTGGCGCCGCTAGCAGACAGATAGGTGTACTCAGACGAGAAGGCATCAGTGACAACAACGTTTGTTGCAGTGGATGGACCATTGTTCGTGGCGACGATGGTGTACGTCACGGTGCTACCGCGCACAACTGTGGATGGACCAGTCTTCGTGATCGAAAAGTCAGTGGTCAGAGTCGGACATGTGAGGATAGTCGTGACTGGAGGAGAAGTATTATTGCCAAGTACTGGATCCGTCAGCTGACCTGCAACCGTAGCCAAGTTCGTGACCACAGACTGCGTACAGTTTGCAATCGTCGGTACCGAGAAGATAAGGGTGAGCGGAATAGTCTGAGCCGGAGCGATGGAACCGGTACAAACGACGTTAGCACCCTGCAACGTACAGTTGGCGCTGCTACCAGTCGGAACAAATGTGAGTCCGGTTGGTACAGCATCCGTCACCGTGTAGGTGTTAGAAACCGTCGCCGTGCTCGTGTTCGTGACATTGAGCGTGTACGTGATGTTATTACCGCGTGCGACTGTCGCAGGACCGGTCTTCACAATCGAGAGATCAGACGTTGAGCTTGCGCACGTAAGGATGGTTGCTGCAGAACTCTGATTATTCGTAGAGTTCGGATCAGTCACGTTTGGATCATTCTCTGTCACGCTTGCGTTATTGATGACCGTCGTCTGTGCGCACTGCGCAGGTACAGCCGTAGAGAAGATGAACTGAATATTCTTCGAAGCTCCAGATGCAAGCGTGCCTACATCACAGGAGAGAATGCCTCCAATAGTTGGGCTGTTGGCTGGGAGAGCGAGCTGACACGTAGCACCCGTCACAGAAACATAGGTGAGCTCTGGAGGGAATGTGTCGCTGACCGTTACGTTATTGACGCTGGACGGACCGCCGTTTGTGACCGTGAGTGAGTACGTCACTTGTGCGCCGTACTGAGCCGTGAGCGTACCGGTCTTCACAATGGAGAGATCGGCAGTATCGGCAGCAGGACATGTGATGGCCGTCGCTACACTTGCGGAGTTGTTACCAAGTTGAGAATCCGGCGTCGTTGCCGTAATGGTGGCTGTGTTTGTGACAGAGGATGCCGTACATGCCTGGATGGTTGGCGCAAGGAAGGTGGCGCTGATGATCGGACTCGACTGACCAGACGGCAACGTGCCGATGGTGCACGTGAGAACGTTTGCGACAACGGAACACTGTCCGCCAGATGACGAGACAAATGTCAGTCCCTGCGGGATCGGATCAGATAGCGTGATTCCCTGAGCGGTACCTGGACCGTAGTTCGTGACGATGAGCGAGTACGTGATCTGGTTGCCGCGAACGACAGTAGACGGACCAAACTTCAGGACCGCAACGTCAGCGGACGTATCCTGCGGACATGTGAGAGTCGTCGTGGCACTGCTCGAGTTGTTGTTCAGATTTGGATCAATAGTGATGGATGTCACGGAGACAACGTTCGTTGCAGTCGTCTGCGTACAGTTCTGCGCCATTACCGGAGTCGTGAAGGTCAGCACAATGTTTGCTGAAGCTCCAGCGGCAAGCGTGCCGATGGTGCAGCCTACTTGGCTCTGGTTACCGGTGACGGCACACGTTGCGCCAGTAGCGCTCACATAGGTGAAACCTGCAGGAATGATGTCCGTGATACTGACACCCGTTGCGGTGGAAGGACCGGAGTTAGAAACAAAGATGGTGTAGGCAATCTGGTTGCCGCGGACGACAGTCGCTGGGCCTGTCTTCACGACGCTGATGTCGGCAGTAGAAGCCTGCGGACAGGTGAGAGACGTGAACGTCTGGCTCGAGTTATTCGTCATGTTTGGGTCCGTCGTCTGAGCAGTAACCGTAGCGACGTTCTGCACGCTACCCGGCATACAGCTTGGAGGTGCTGCTGGCGTTGTGAAGTGTAGGAGAATGGTCTGTGGAGCACCGACTACCAGACTTCCGATCGTACAGTCGATACTGCCGTTGACTGGTGAACACGTTGCTCCGGTTGCAGAGACAAACGTGAGGCCGGCTGGAATCTGGTCATGCGTCACAACGTTGGTTGCAGTTGCAGGACCTGCGTTACTGACGACGAGTGAGTAGGTGATGTTGCTGCCGCGGTTGGCGGAAGCAGGACCACTCTTGACGATGGAAACGTCGGCCGTCGTCGGTGCGCACTGCACGACAGTCTGAGCTTTGTCCCAGTCTGCATTTGCTTCATCATTCTGTGTCCACACATCGACTTGGTTAATGATCGTAAGGCCACAGAGATTCTGATTGTTCGGAACACTGAAGGTCATTGTGAAGTTCACGACTTGGCTTGGTGCGAGGTTAGGGAGATCACAGTGGATGCGTCCCTGGTTATCAACTGGATCACACGAACCGAGTGAGATGGACTGGAACGTGAAGTACGGCATGAGTGGGTTTGCCTGAGCATCGACGTTGAAGTCATAAAGCTCAACCTGTGTCGCAGTCTGCGTAGCGCTCGTGTTCCTGAG